>JBEKGV010000127.1:0-8539 GCA_050012615.1 Acetobacteraceae bacterium
CGACGAATCCGGTGGCGCCCGTGATCAGGGTTGTCATGATCCGTTCCATAGACGATGCAGGTTGGCGAGGAAACGCGCGACATCTTGCCCCTTCCTGCTTGCTCCTTTTGGCCTGGGCGCGCAGAAGCGGCGCCGATGAAACACCTTTCCTATATCCTCGCGCTTGTGGGCGTGCTGATCGGCGTCGTGCTGGTGGCTTACTTTGGCCTCGGCAACGTCATGACCTCCGTCAGCAAGATCGGCTGGCCCGAGTTCGCGCTGATCGTCGGGTGGCAGCTCGTGCTGTTCATCATCCTGGGTGTCGGATGGGACGTCATCATGCCGGTGCGCGAAGGGCGCCGCTTCTGGGTGCCGATCTGGGGCCGGATGGTGCGTGACGCCGCCGCCAACTGTTTGCCGTTCTCCCAGGTGGGCGGCTTTATCTTCGGTGCGCGCGCGGTCACGCTGCAGGGGATCGAGTGGCATACCGCGACCGCGTCGACCGTCGTCGACGTCACCGCCGAATTTCTGGCCCAGATCGTGTTCGCCTGCATTGGTCTTGCGATTCTGCTGCTGCGTGTGCCGGGCTCGAACATCACCGGAGCGGTCGAGGCGGGGATCGGCGCCGCGGTGGCCGCGTGCTTCGCATTCATCTGGCTGCAGAGAGGCGTCAGCTCGATCTTCGTCCGATTGGGCACTCGCATCGCCGGTAACCGGTTCCAGGACGCGAAGGAACGCATCGACGTGGTGCAGGCGGAACTCAGCCTGATCTATGGCCATACCGGCCGGCTGGCGATTGGTGTTTTCATCCACCTGGTCGGCTGGATTTGCACCGGTGTCGCCGGCTGGATCGCCTTTCACGCCCTCGGGGTTCCGCTCGACTTCGACGACGCGATGGCGATCGAGGCGCTGTTGAGCGTGGCCGCCGCGATCGCCTTCCTGGTGCCGGTGAATGCCGGGGTGCAGGAGGCGGGATACGCCGGCCTTGGCGCGGTGTTCGGCGTGCCGCCCGAGGTCTCGCTTGGCGTTTCGCTGGTGCGGCGCGGGCGCGACCTCGTCGTGGGTGTGCCGATCTTGCTGCTGTGGCAATTTATCGAAATGCGACGATTGCGCAGAGCCGCGGCCGAGGAGAATGACCGCTCTGGTGCGAGGGCCGCGATTGTGCAGGCGGTGCAACAGGTTCCACACGAACACCATTGATTGGAGTACACGGGGCTCTGTCTGGGGGCTCTGTCTGGACAACGCCGCACGCCACGCCCACATTTGGCGCAAGTGTTCATCCGGGTGGCGTCGAAGACGTCGAACCACAGGAGGATCCCCGTGCCGAAAGTCATTTTGTTGCCAGCGAGCGGTGCTACCGCCGATGCGGAAGTGTTCGCGGCGGCACTGACCGTCGCGCGGTCGTTCGACGCCCATATGATCGCGCTGCATGTGCGGCCCGATGTGCGCCGCGATATCGCCTCGCTGGCCGCGAGCGACGGCGGAATGACCGCCGGCATCGATACGATGTTGGAGAAGATGGAAGCCGATGCCGACGCGCGTGAAAAAACCGCGTCGGACGCCTGGCACACGTTTTGTTCACAAAACAATATAGAGCCGGCCGATGCACCCAGAGAAAAAGGCGTGACCTCGGAGTGGGCGACCGAAGTTGGTACGGAAGCGGATTGGATCGCCGAGTATGGCCGCACGGTCGACCTGATTGTCGTCGGACGCGGGCATGAGAGTTGGGGTCCGGATTATGTTCTGATGGAAGCGGCGTTGATGGACACCGGCAAGCCGGTACTGGTCGCGGCGAGCGGAGTATCGATCGAGGCGCCGCCTTTTGCCGGTGTTGTCGGGGTCGCGTGGAAGGACTCGCGCGAAGCCGGTGGCGCGGTGCTCGCGGCGATGCCGTTCCTGCGAGCGGCCAGTCAGGTCATCATCTTCGTGGCTCCGGAAAGTTCCGACGACAGCGACAAATCGCATCTTCGGCTCACGAGAATGTTGCGCTGGCACAACCCGAACGTTTCGATCCAGTCGCTGAGTGCCGGTGACAGTACCCCCGTCACTGTCCTGTTGGACGCGGCGGTGAAGGCCGGATGCGGATTGCTGGTCATGGGCGGTTATGGCCATACACGCCTTCGCGAGGCGGTGTTCGGCGGATTTACCCGGGCGGTGCTGGAGTCGGCGCCGCTGCCGGTGCTGATGGCACACTAAGTGCCGATACAAGAACGGAGGTCGCGACCCATATGATTCAGATCGAACGGCGCCATTTCGGCGTGCTGATCCCGTCCACCAACACGACGGTTGAAATTGAATACACGCATCACTTGCCGGCCACGCTCCAGTTCCACTCGGCCCGGCTTGGCAAGGGTGGCAACACCCCGTTCTCCCCCGGTCGGGACGAGGATGTTATTTATCAGTCGAAGCTGTTGGGCCATGCGAGGGTTGAGGTCGTGGCATTGGCGCAGACCTCGGCCAGCCTGTTCGACGATGGTTACGACGCCAAAGTGAAAATGCTGATGTCGCAAAACGCCGGCGTCCCGGCGGTGACCTCGGCCGAGGCGATC
This sequence comes from Acetobacteraceae bacterium, assembly GCA_050012615.1. Lineage (GTDB taxonomy): Bacteria > Pseudomonadota > Alphaproteobacteria > Acetobacterales > Acetobacteraceae > Rhodopila. The sequence goes on from JBEKGV010000127.1 coordinate 2,529, forward strand.
GGCCAGGCGGTGCTGGCGCTGGGGGCAAAACGGATTGGGATCGTTACGCCATACTCAACCCAGATGATTGAGATGGCAAAACGATATTACGAGGGGAAGTACGGGCTTCAGGTTGTTGGCATGGAGGGCTTTGGGGCGACCGACGCTTACGCGATCGGAAAACTGGATGCCAACACGGCTTTCGAGGCCTTGCGCCGTGTCGACACGCCGGCGATCGAGTTGCTGATCGTTCCGGGCGGCAATTTCCCGACCCTGCCCTGGATCGCGGCATGGGAGCGTGCGTTCGGGAAGCCTGTCATCACGACCAACCAGGCCGCCCTGTGGGGCGCGCTTGGCATCATGAGGCTCAATGATCCATTACCTGGGCTTGGCCGGCTGCTGGAGCAGATGCCGCGTTGATGGCGGTATCCACGCTCTGACACCGGCCGGCCCAAAGATTGACGTACGGCCTTTCAACTCCGTCATGGCCCGGCTCGTCGGGGCCACCTGTACCAGCACCATGCCTCAACAGGTGGCCCGGACGAGCCGGGCCATGGCGATAAAGGTAAGAGTCGATCCATTACTCGGTTGGTCTGACACCAGCTTATGACGCAACAGATCCATCATGTTTCGGGTCTGCGCAGGCTGCTGGCGACGCCCGCGTTCCTTCGCCTCTGGGCTATCGGCGGCTGCGTCAACACGATGCGATTCTTCGAGTTGTTGTCGGCGGCGCTGTTCACGCTCGACGCGACCGGCTCGGGCCTCGCGGTCGCGCTCGTTTCGGCGGCGCGCACCATGCCAATGTTGCTGTTCGGAGCGTTCTCCGGGGTGGTGACCGAGGCGGTGAGCCGCAAGCTCGTATTGCAAATCGGTCAGGTTCTGACTTGTGCCGCCGCCGTGATCATCGCCATCCTGGCGATGCTCGGCCTCGTGCGGCCATGGCATCTGGCCGTTTCATCGTTCGTTTCCGGCATGGTATGGTCGACCGAGATGGCCACGCGCCGCCGCATGGTCGGTGAGAGCGTTGAAGGTCCGCTCGTTTCGCGAGCGCTGGCGCTCGATACGATGTCGAACTCGGGATCGCGGCTGGTTGGGCCGATCGCGGCGGGCGTGATCTATCAGCTTTGGGGCATCGCCGGTTGCTACATCGTGTCGGCCGGGGTTTATGCCCTGGCCGCCTGCATCACGCGAGGTGTGGCCTATCATCAACAAAGCCGGAGATTCGTGTTCAGCAGGGTGCCGCGCGACCTCGCGGAAGGGATCGCGTTCGCGCGCGGCCACATCACGATCGCCGGCGTGCTGGCCGTTACGATCGCGATGAATCTTCTGGCGTTTCCGTATGGCGCGCTGGTCGCACCGATTGGCCGCCAGGTATTCGACGTGTCGCCGACGCTTGTCGGAGTCCTTGCCGCATCCGAGGCGTTTGGCGCGTTTACCGGCGGCATGTGGCTGACCAGCGGCGAGCCGCGGTGGACCGGCCGTGTGCTGATGGTCGGCGGATCGTTGGTGTTCGTTACGTGCGTGTTTCTGATGCCGTTGGCCCCGGCTTTCCCGCTGGCGTGCGGTTTGTTGGCCCTTGGCGGGTTCGGCTCGGCGGCGTTCGCCAATATGCAGACGTCGCTGGTCGTGCTGTACGCACCGGTGGAGATCCGCTCGCGGCTGATGGGATTGTTAACCGTCTGCATCGGTATGGGTCCGTTAGGGATTTTGCTGATCGGGTTCCTGGCCGACCGTGTTGGTCCGATGCGAGCGATCGATATCGTCGAAACGATGTGCTTCATTTGGGTCGCCTGGATCGGCCTGCGCTGGCGCCGCCGCGAGTTAGTTGGATAAACCCCGGTTTCGTGCGAAGATCGAAGACGGGAGAACCCAGTCCAGGGAGGATGGAACCATGCCGAACAACAGCGCTGACTATGACTTTCTCGCCGGGGTCCGAGTCGTCGATTTCACCCAGTTCGAGGCCGGACCATCCTGCACCGAAGCCCTCGCCTGGCTGGGTGCCGAAGTGGTGAAGATCGAGAACCCGGGCAGAGGCGATCCGGGACGCCGGCTGCGGCCAGGCCAACCCGATGACGATCCGTATTATTTCCAGCAGTTCAATGCGAACAAGAAATCGATCACGTTGAATTTGAAAGAGCCGGAAGGCCTGGCCATCGTCAAGGACCTGCTGCGCAAGGCCGACATCACGGTCGAGAACATGGCACCCGGAACGATCGAGCGCCTTGGCCTTGGCTATGACGAGGTGAAGAAGCTCAATCCCGGAATTATCTTTTGCCAGGTCAAGGGATTCGGCGAAGGCAGCCCTTATGAAACTAATCTCGCTTTCGACATGATCGCCCAGGCTACGGGGGGAACGATAAGTGTGACTGGTGAGAAGGGGAGGCAGCCGGTGAAGCCTGGTTTGTCGCTCGGCGATACCGGGACGGGGATGACGATGGCGATCACCATCCTCGGCGCGTTGCGCAAACGAGATAAAACCGGCGAGGGGTGCCGTCTGCAGGTGGCGATGCAGGACGCGATGCTGCACTACATGCGGACGAACTTCTCGACGCAGGCGCGCACGGGCCGCGCGGTGGAGCGGGACGGTACGCGCTCGGGTGGCGGCTCCAATGCGCCTTCCGGGTTGTATCCCTGCGCTCCGGGCGGCCTGAACGACTATGTGTGGATCATGACCAGCCGCGCGAACCCCGAGCATTGGACACGGCTGTGCAAGGTGATGGGACGCGAGGAGCTGATCAACGATCCTCGCTTCGCGACACCGGCGTTGCGGGTCAAGAACGATGCCGAACTGGATCCAATCATCCGGGAGTGGACGAAGACGCGCACCAAGCACGAGGCGATGGCGCTGGTGGGAGGTGCTGGGATTCCGGCCGGCGCGGTGCTGGATACGATGGAGTTACAGAACGATCCGACCTTCGAACAACGCGGCATCATGCAGGTGATGGAGCACAAGTCCCATCCCGGCTTTAAAATGCCGTCGTGGCCGGTGCGCATCAACGGCAAGCCGCCGCGGGTGAGGGCGTCGCCGGCGCTTGGCGAGCATACCGTTGATGTGCTGTCCAGGTGGCTCGGGCTGAGCGCGGATGCGGTGGGCAAGCTGAAGGCAAGCAAGATCGTCTGATCAGGTGGCCCGGCTGGTCCGGGCCACGACGCCTCACTGTTGACGCGACCCGCGTTTTCGGACGCTGTATGCGCCGATGTCGAATGCGCGGCTGCGCGGTGTGACGAGAAGGAATGCGCCCATGAAAGTCTACGAAGCGATTGCCGATGCCTTGCTGGCGGAGGGTTGCGACAATCTGTTCGGCCTCATGGGCGACGGGAACATGTGGCTTTGGGCTGCTCTGGCGAAGAAACAGGCCAAGATCATTTCGGCCCGGCATGAGGCTGCCGCTGTCTCGATGGCCGACGGGTATTCCCGCACCACCGGCAAGGTCGGCGTCGCGATGGTGACGTGCGGGCCGGGCCTGACGCAGCTCGGCACGGTGCTGATCATCGCGGCACGCAACCGCTCGCAACTCGTGGTGGTGACCGGCGAGATCAATCCGGGGTCCAAGAACAAGACCCAGTCGATGGACCAGAAACGATTTACCGAGGCGTGCTCGGCGCGATTCCACACCGTTACCAGCATCGACAACATGGCTGAAGAGATCGCCGAGGCATTCTATACCGCGCGGGTGCATCGCGTGCCGGTGGTGCTGAATTTGAATATGAATCTACAGGATCAGGACTTCGACTGGGATTTTGATTATCGCCCGTCCACTGTGTTCCTGCCGCCGAGGGTGGAAACCCCCAGTCCGGACTTGCTGGCGCCGGTGATTGAGAAGCTGGCGGCGGCGCAACGACCGGTGATCATCGCGGGCAAAGGCGCGATCGCGGCGAAGGCCAAAGACGAGATCGTCAAACTCGCGGACCGGGTCGGCGCGCTGCTGGCCACGTCGTTGCAGGGCAAGGGGTATTTCGCGGGCGAGCCCTGGGACATCGGCATCGCCGGCGCGTTCGCCTCGGAGCCGTCCGAGCGGTTGCTGGCTGACGCTGACTTCGTTCTCGGCGTTGGCGCGGAGCTTGGTTACTACACGACCGAGGGTGGGCTGCTGTTCCCCAGCGCCGAAGTCGCCCGTATCGATATCAAACCGATGCCGGAGGAGATCGGCGTCATCCCCGGTCTTTACGTTCAGGGCGATGCGCGTAAAACCGTGGCGAGCCTGAATGAGGCGTTGGAAAGCCGCCAGGTGCGCAACGAAGGATTTCGCAACGCCGCGACGCGGGCCGTGCTGGAGGAGCCGGCACATCGGTTCGAACCACCAACGGATGGATTGGATCCGCGCGCGGCGGCTGGTTATCTCGCGCGGGCGTTGCCCAAGGGGGCGCTGGTCACTTGCGGCGCGGGCCATTTCTTTTCGTTTCCCGCGATGTATATGGCGCTGCCGGAGGGGACGGAAATTCAGTTCTCCTATCAATTCGGCGCGGTGGGTCAGGGAATGCCGCTCGCGATCGGCACCGGCGCCGGCAATCCGGGCCGGCCGCACGTCGCCATTGAGGGCGACGGCAGCTTGCTGTTTCACATTCAGGAGCTCGACACCATCACACGGTTTAAGATGCAGATGGTGCTGATTGTTTGGAACGACGGCGGCTATGGCGCCGAAGTGCACAAGCTGCTTCCCAAAGGTTTCGAGTGGGGGCAGGCGCACTGGGACTCGCCGGATTTCGTGGCGATCGCGAAAGCGTTTGGCGGCGACGGCGTGAAGCTGGAAAAGGAAGCCGATCTGCCGGCGGCGGTGGCGGAGGGATTGCGCAAGGGCGGTTTGTATTTGATCGATGTCCGTGTGTCTCCGACCACTTACAGCGACCCGCATGGCAAGGTGTATTACGGTATTCCGAGCAAAGCGCCGCTGCTGCGTCCGGTCGTGTAATCGGCGATGCATTTCGAAGGCGAGTTCCGCGTTCCCGGCAAAGCCGCTGACGTGATCAGGCGATTCTCCGACGTGCCGCGCATGGCGCGCTGCATGCCGGGTGCGGTGTTGAACGCTCAGGCGGACGACGGATCGTGGCCGGGGGCGATGGTCGTGTCGTTCGGACCGAAGAAGATCAACTTCAAAGGCAAGGCGACGTGCGATTTCGATGAGCAGGCGTTGACCGGACAGGTGCATGGCCGCGGAACGGCGGATATGCGGGCGGCGCGCATTGGGGTCAAGGTGTCGTTCGCTCTGTCTGATGTTGCCGATGCGCCAAGACCGGAAACGGTGGTGAAGATCGTTTCGGATGCGGAGTTGGGTGGCGTGCTGGAGGATTTCGCCAAAACCGGCGGCATCGCGGTCGCCAATGCGATCATGACGGATTTTGCTCGGCGTGCGAGCGAGGAGTTTTCGAAGGACGAAGCGCCGGCGGAGGAGGTTGCGACACAACCAGCCCAGGAGGTGGCGGCTTTGTCCGGGAGGGTTTTAGTGTGGGTGGTTGTGAAGGCGTATTGGACGAGGTTTCTGCACGCTTTGGGTCTTGCGCGGGCGTAGCGCCATTATCGTTGCGCCGGATCGATCGTTCTGATGCGGGCCGAATGTGCGGCGATGTCCGAGAGTTCGTATTTCAAATGCACGCGTTGTGTTGACGCCGGCTGCCTGGCTAGCGACACACTGGGCCGCCATTCCGTCACCGGACGGATCGGACGCCGCTCGAAGCCGCCGCCGCAATTCGGGCAGACATTGTGCAGTTTCGTTTCGACGCAGTCCGCGCAGAATGTGCACTCATAGGTGCATATTCGAGCGTCGGTCGCGGCCGGCGGCAGATCCTTGTCGCAGAACTCGCAGTTTGGACGAAGTTGCAGTGCCATGGCGCGGTCCTTTCTTCACCGTCATGGCCGGGCCTGACCCAGCCATCTGTCGAGGCACGTGCGGCGATTGATGGCCGGGTCAGGCCCGGCCATGACGGTGAAGGAAGGACCGCGCCATGGCACTGCAACTTCGTCCAAACTGCGAGTTCTGCGACAAGGATCTGCCGCCGGCCGCGACCGACGCTCGAATATGCACCTATGAGTGCAC
>JBEKGV010000128.1:0-8532 GCA_050012615.1 Acetobacteraceae bacterium
GATAAGATTGTCCTGTTTAAAGTATGGCTGTCAAAGATTGGGCACCCGGACGTTGGGCGCTCAAAGGCCACGTCCTGGGGGATTGGCCGTCTGAAATCGTAGCGTCTGAAATCGTCGCGGTATGAAATCGGCCGCCGGATCAACATGAGCCCTCGCTTTTGAGATCAGGTGATGTTTATATTGCATCGCAGCATGGCACCAGGGGAGGAACTTGTCACGATGAAAGGTGCGACTCTATTCATCAGCAGTAAAAATTACTCGTCCTGGTCACTGCGTGGCTTTCTGCTCGCCCGCCTGTCCGGACTGCAGTTCGAAGAGAGTGTCGTGTCTCCTGACGATCCGACCCGGCGGGCGGAGCTATTGTTGCAATCGTCGTCCATCCGTATCCCTTACCTTGTCCATGGCGACGTCGTGGTATGGGACACGCTGGCGCTCGCCGAGTACCTGAATGAGACGTTCCCTAAAGCGCATATGCTGCCTCAAGACCCAAAAGCAAGGGCGCATTGCCGCTCGGTCTCGGGGGAGATGCATTCCGGGTTCGCGGCGCTGCGCGGATCGTTGCCGATGAATCTTAAGCTGTTCCGGCCGGACTTCACGCTGTGGTCGGCCGTGCGGGCCGACATCAGTCGGATCACCGAAATCTGGCGTGAGTGTTTGGACATGTGGCACGGCCCGTGGCTGTACGGCGCGCGGCCGACTATCGCCGACGCCATGTACGCGCCGGTCGCGACCCGCTTCCGCACTTACGACGTCAAGGTCGATCGGGTCAGCGAGGCTTACTGCGAACATGTCCTGGCCTGGCCGGACATGCGTGAGTGGTGGGCCGCGGCACAGCGAGAGCCGGAACAAATCGAGGAACTCGATATCGAATTCTGAATCCCTTTGTCTCCGGTCGCGCTTCCGCCTCAGTGAACGATTACTTCCACGGAACCGGCTGTGGGACCGCGCAGGGCCCTTCCTCAAGGTCCACGGTCCCGAAATCCGCTGGGCCGACAACTTCGAGATATTCCATATCTGGCGAATAATCGAACAGGTAGTGACGGATCCCGGGGCGCTGATGCACGCAGTCGCCGGCCGCCACCAGATGCTCCTCGTTCTCATACATGAACTTCGCCCAGCCCTTGAGCATAAGAACGATATGAAATTCAGCTTCGTGGCGATGCCAGCCCGTGCCTTTTTCCGGTGCCTCGTTGGCTTTCACCAATTGCGCGATAACCCGGCCTCCGGTCGCGCCGGCGATGCCAAGGTCACGGTAAAGAAAGAAATCTCGCAGACCGTCGCTGCGCCAAGGGGTGTCGCCTGGTTTCGTATGGGCAAATTCGCTGATCAGGGGCTTTTCGAGCATGGTGATTCCGTCCTCGTTTGGGCCGCTGACGGTTGCCGCCGCTCGTCCTCGGCCAGGTTAACGCAACCAGACCCGCCTTCAGAACGATTTCCACCCTGCCGCTCGGGTCATTAACGGCGCCCGACCGGCCGATACCGCAGCGTTGCACGGGATCATGGTGCGGTGCAACAGGTATCACGGCAGCTTGCGTGCAGGGGCCGAAATCAGTTCTACGGTTGGGCAAACATGCCAGGCCAAACGGACCAAGGAGGAACCATGTCCCTGCCGCTCGGTCTTTTACCGGATACGCGCTACCCCGATCCCAGGATCGAGGTGCTGGACAAGCGTTTTCGCTATAAGCAAGGCAACGCCGCCATCGAACGCGTCGCGACCGGATTCCGATGGGCTGAAGGGCCGGTGTATTTCCGCGACGGCGGCTACCTGATTTTCAGCGACATTCCGAACAACCGGATGATGCGTTTGCTGGAGGAGGACGGCCATCTGTCGGTCTTCCGCGCTCCATCGCATTACACCAACGGCAATACCCGCGATCGCCAGGGACGGCTGATTTCCTGCGAGCATGACGCGCGGCGCGTCACCCGCACCGAAGTGGACGGCACGATCACCGTCCTGATCGACCGTTTCGAGGGTAAACCGTTGAACGCCCCAAACGACGTTGTGGTGGCGAGCGACGGCGGCATCTGGTTCACCGATCCGGGCTACGGCATCGACGGTCCCTACGAAGGCCACGCAGCCGAGGCGTTGTTGCCGCGGAACGTCTACCGGTTCGATCCGGCCTCGGGGACGGCCGCTGTCGTGGCGGATGATTTCGTGCGGCCGAACGGCATTGGGTTTTCCCCGGACGAGCGCCTGCTCTACATCGTCGACAGTGGCATCTCGCACGGCGGACCGGCGCACATCCGGGTTTTCGATGTCGACGGCGCGCGATTGAGGAACAGCCGGGTGTTCGCGGATGATTTCCAGCCCGGCATGACAGACGGAATGTGCTGCGATATCGACGGCAATGTTTGGTGCTCGATGGGGTGGGGCGACCCGTCTGAGGACGGCGTGCGCTGCTACGCGCCCGACGGTACGCTGATCGGCAAGATCCATTTGCCGGAAGGCTGCGCGAATTTGTGTTTCGGCGGGTTGAAGAAAGATCGGCTGTTCATGTGTGCCAGCACGTCGGTCTACGCGCTCCACATCAATGGCGCGGGTGCGATGATTCCGTGATCCCGCGCATAGACCGATGCATCATTATGATGCAAAGGACATCCCATGAATGACCGCCCCGGCATCACGGTTCGATTGGGCCCCGACATTCGCGATCGCGTCCAACGCATCGCCGAACATGAGCATCGACCTGTCGCGAGCTACGTTCAGATGCTCATTGAGCGAGATCTGCATACCCGCGATGAGGCGGAGCGTGTCATCCACGTATCGGCCGCGCCGGAACTGGAAGGCGAGTCGCCTGGCGCACTGGTGCGAGAAAAAGGCGAGACTGCCAGGCGTTATGCCAAACGGGCCGAAACACCGCGAGTTCTTCTGGGCGAAAGCTGATCGTCATAGCGATGGCGATCCGCGAGGGCGCCTTCGTCGTGATCGACTTTTAACAATCAGGGATATGTCGCAAACAGCGATCACGTAGGCGGAGTTGGTTGCGGGATAGAAAGTGATGGGATCAGCGTGAGAAGCTCAGGAAACTCCTCGCTGCATCTTCTAACTCGCTCTAAAATTGCGGCATCGCCCTCCCTACGGCCACTCGTCGTCGGATGTTCGCCAAGCGTCAGATAATAGTTTTTGCCAAGTGGGCTTTTTGCAAAGACGATCCATTGGCGGGTCATTTCGCAAGCTGAAAATCGACGCTCATAGCCGCCCATCACCAACTCGTGGATGAAACGGCTCGGATCATTTCCGTTGTTTATGGTGTCAGCCATTTTTTGTAAGATGGCTTGCGCTTCAACTGATCGAAAATCGATCTGAAGATTCTTCAATAGATGGTATGCTGAGGAATAATGCTGATGCCAGAGGCCACTCAGCAGCTTTCCCGTGAACGGTGTAGCGGGCTTCACACCGCCACCACGTGGAAATGAAGGGTCTTCCAAACGTCCGATTTGGTCAAAAACGTCGTGTACGTCGATTGTTCTGTCTATGTCGTGCGTAACAAGCTCTTCAACAAAAATGCTGCTGTAGTGGCCGGTGCGGATTAGGACTTCATCAAGCCATCCCAAAACATTTCCGCGGACATAGTCTTGGTGGTCGGACTCAGACATTGGTTGTATTGACCTGAGGATAGGAAACTATCTCTATACTATGGTGGCGATCGTACATTCAACCATAGATTGCATTCCCCAAGCGAACCAGATAGGGACATTAGTGGAACCTCGGCTGCACCTCCTGGCACAGCAACCGAAGCGCCTCCATTTCATGAGCGTGCTCGACCTTGCCGCCGCAATTGAGTTCCAGAAGCACGCCGTCCAGCCCCATGTCGTCACGGATCGCTTCGATCTTGCGCGTGACCTCATCCGGAGAGCCGATCATAACCGAACCCTGCATTGCCTTGTCGAACGTCATCGTGGTGAGGCCCTCAGAGGTCGCGAACCGGGGATTGGATGGTTCAAGGCCGAGCCGGTGCGCGGAATCCGCGAGCAAACGACCCTGCGCGCGGTAATAATGCAGCAGACTCTCCTCGTATCGAGCCTTCGCCTCGGCCGCCGTCGCCGCGACGAAGCCGGGCGCGCGCAAGAACACCTGCCCTTCGCCCGCATGCCCGGCCTCTTTCCAGGCGGTGCGGTACGATTTGACCTGCGGGACGAAGTGACGGGCGTCCTCGTGCCTGATGGCCAGAAAAATCGGCATTCCAAGTTGGCCGATGGCGACAAACGTGTCCGGACTTGTCGCGGCGATCCGGATCGGCGGCATCGGATCCTGATATGGACGTGGCGTCACCGTGACGTCTTCAAAACAGAAATATTTGCCCTTATGAGAAAAGTTCGTTTCAGTCCAGGCGCGCCGGATAATATCCAGTGTCTCGTTGAAACGGTCCTTACTTTCCGCATAGGGAACGTTATAGGCTTCGTAAGTCTTCGCCACACCGCTACGGCCCGCACCAAATATCAGTCGTCCATGACTGATATGATCCACCGTGGCCGCTTCCTCGGCGATGCGCAGCGGATTGCCCAGAGGCAATACCTGCACGGCGACGCCGATCTTGATCCGTTTCGTGCGCGCGGCGATCGCGCTGGCGATGCACATTGGAGCAGACAACACGGAGCGCGGCGGATCGAAATGCAATTCGGCGAGCCACATGACGTCGAGCCCCCAGCGCTCCGCGCCATCGACGATATCGAACGCCTCCTCAAACGCCGCTGAGTCGGGACGCCCGACCAATGAGGGAAATTCATGAAATACACCGAATTCCATCGCTAAACCTTTCTTGGCAACGCCCGCGATTTCGACATCGCCGGAAAGGTTCGTCAACAGCGCGGCCCGCGGCGTCGAAGGTTCAGCGGTACCGGTACCTGTTGCTGGCGACGGTTTCGGCGGGTAGCGCGGCAAGCATCAGGCCGACCCCCAGACCCCAGGTGCCATTGATCAGCAACGAGCGAATCCAGTTGTTCCACATCCATCCGCCGGCGATCGGCTGACCTTTGATGGCGGCCACGATGAACAACCCGGTCAACGCCGCGGCGACGCCCAGCAGCAGGCCCGCCCACCAATACGAAGCGCGCGGGCCGCGCCAGACGGCGCCAAACAATGCGCCCCATAGGCCGCCCCAAAAGCACAGGCTCACGATCCTGGGCACGCCAAACGGAGGAACCGGGTCGGTTGGAAACGGTGCCGGCATGCCAAGTCCCGGCAATTGGAGATAATGCAGCAACGCCCACATGCCCTGGTGGAATGTCAACACCGAGATCGCCGCCACGACGAAACCGAGAGCGATACGTTTCTGGATACTGGCCATGGACCTGTCCCTGTTTGTGGAGCTGCGGTACAAGCACGGGTGCGCCGCTCTGTTGTTTCAGGGAACAATAGTCCAAAATGTGAAACTCGACAAACCAGGGAAGGAACGGTCATGTCCATCGCCATCCGTCCATTAGGCGACAGGTTCGCGGCCGAAGCCGCGGGGATCGACCTGAGCGATGCCATCGACGACAACGATGTCGCCGCGATCTGGCGTGCGATCGACGAATATAGCGTGCTGGTGTTTCGCGATCAGTCGCTAAGTGATGGTCAGTTGCGAGATTTCGCCGCACGGTTCGGCCCGCTGGAGATCGGTCGTGCCGCCGCCCGTCCAGGACGGCGGAGGCTGGCAATTCCGCAGATCGGCGACATTTCCAATCTCAATGAGGACCATCAGGTCCGTGATCTGTTCGACCGGCGGCGTCTGGATGGTTTGGGCAACCGGCTCTGGCACACCGATGCGTCGTATATGCCGGTTCCTGTGGTGCTCGGCATGCTGCACGCTGTCGCTCTGCCGCCACCCTCGCCGTTCGGCAACGGCGAGACCGAGTTCGCCGACATGCGCGCCGCCTATGACGCGCTGCCGAATGAAACGAAAGCCGCGATCAACGATCTGGTCGTGGAACACGACGTCTTCTGGTCGCGTGCGCAGGTTGGCTTTACCGAGTTTCCGCAAGCTGAACGAGATCAATACCCGCCCTCACCGCAACGGTTGGTCCGCACCCATCCGGGATCCAGGCGCAAAACGCTGTATCTGTCGGCGCATGGTTCACATATCGTTGGCTGGCCGGTGGCGGATGGGCGGCTATTGCTGCTCGATCTCAATGCGCATGCGACACAGGCACAATTCGTCTACCATCACGAATGGCGGGTCGGAGATCTGGTGATCTGGGACAACCGCTGCACGATGCATCGTGGCAGGCCGCATGATGAAACCAAAGCACGCGATCTGCGGCGCGCCACGACGCTCGATACCGGTTCGACGCTCAGTGAGGCGGCGTAACGGGTCCGGAACTCCGGACCCGGTACGTCAGAGCCAGTTCACGGGGCCGAGGAAGTCCGGCTTGCCAACCACCACGCCGCGATGGCGAAGAATGTTGTAAGCGGTCGTGACGAAGAAGAAGAAATTCGGCAGCGCGAACTGCCGCAAATAGTCGGTACCCTTCAACTTGCGCTCCGTACTACCGGCCATCCACGAAATGACTTTGTCCTCACTGCCCTCGATTTGTGCGCGTGTCAGGGTTTTGACGAAAGCGAGCGAGTCCTCGACCCGCTTTTTCGCCGCCGCGAAGCTGGTATCGTCCACCGCCGCGAAATCCGGACCCGCGACCCCCGCGAGCCGGCCTGGTGTCATGCGGCCGAAATCCGCCGCCTGACGGAACTGCCGCGCGAGGCAGAACATGTCGGGATAGAGCCGATCGAGCAGTAGCGCGGATTCCTCGATTTTGTTGGTGGCGCAGTGATCGGCGGCCTTGCCGATGATGCCCGCCAGAGCGCCCAGTTGCTGCGCGCAGAACGGGACTGAGGCGTCGTACATGGAAAATGCCATGATTTTTGCTCCTGCTGGTGGGTTTGGCAGGCGGACCTTAGCCGATCGAAGTCGGTCGGACCAGGGCATGCCCCTTGCGCTTGCCCGGCTCGAGTGCCGGGGCTAGCGTACCGGCAAGCAATACGGATCGCAGGAGGATACCATGGCTGAACGCTTGATCTCCGCTGACAACCACATCGACATGACCTATTGTCCTCCCGATTTGTGGTCGGGAGCGGCGCCGCATAACTGGAAGACATTGGTGCCGCACACTGAGGAAAAGGACGACGGATTGCACTGGATCGTCGATGGTGGCGATCAGGGCATGTGGAACGGCGTCGGGCCGGGCTTCACGAAGTATCAGAAGGGTTCCTTCAAACACATCGACGAGATGAAGGACCTCGGGTTCGAGTGGGACTATCGGCCAGGCGCGGTGGCACGGCCGACCGACCCGGAATGGCGGATCAAGGACCTCGATCAGGACGGCGTTCACGCCGAGGTGATCTATGGCTGCCTGCGCCTCAACGAGATCATCGCCGATTTCGCGATCCGCGAGTTCTGCTGCGCCACCTACAACGACTGGGCGGCCGATTTCGCGAAGAAGTCCGACCCCAACAGGGTATTTCCCCTGATCCTGGTGCCGAATTCCACTCCCAAAGCCGCGGCGGAGGAGGTTCGGCGTTGCGCGAAGATGGGACTGCGCGGCGGCGACCTCGCGTTCAAGGGCATGGAACTGCCGTTGTGGCACCGCGACTGGGATGCGCTATGGCAGGCCTCGGCCGAGTGCCAGTTTCCCATCTCGTTCCACTCGACGGGATTCAAGGCGGTGAAGGCGCCGCTCAATCCGGCGATGGAGAAAGAGTATTTCACGGAGTGGCGGCTGGTGCGTTCAGCCCTGTTCCAGCTCGACACAATGGAAGTCCTGACGTCGATTTTGGCCTCGGGTTGCTGCGAGCGGTTTCCCGATTTCAACTTCGTGCTGGGTGAGTCGGGCGTGACCTGGCTGCCTTACGTGTTCGACCGGCTGGACACTGAGTATGAGGATCGCGGCAAGTCGATCGGCCTCAAGATGAAGCCGTCGGATTATTTCCGGCGTCAGGGCTATGTGACGTATCAGCAGGACAAGTATCTGGAACCGATCGTGCCGCTGATTGGCGAGGATCGGATCATGTGGGGATCGGACTATCCACATCCCGACTGCGTGTGGCCGGACTCGCACAAGGTCCTGGCGGATAATCTGGCGAACTTCCCAAAGAGCACGCAACGCAAGATCGTCCACGACAACGTGGCGGCGCTGTATCATATCAACTGATACCGACGTGGCCGGCGTTTACAGCGCCGGCCGTTTCCCCGCCCAGGGCTGTACCGATTCAAACGCCGCCGATGCCTGCAGAACACCCAGATCGTCGAACCGACGCCCGACAATCTGCAAGCCGACGGGAAGACCGTCCGCGGTGAACCCGCACGGAACGCTCGCCGCCGGGTTCCATGACATGTTGAACGGGTAGGAAAACTCGGCCCAGGAAATCCAGTCCCAAGGATGGGAGGGCCAATGGTCGGGCATTAATTTCTCGGCTGGAAATGCTGCGACCGAAACGGATGGCGTTAGCAGAAAATCCCAGTTCTCGAACCACCGATGGATGTTGGCGACATAGCGCATTTTTCGTTCGCGCGCGGCCTGGTACTCGTCGATCCGAATGTTCTCGGCGGCACGGAT
>JBEKGV010000129.1:0-8503 GCA_050012615.1 Acetobacteraceae bacterium
CAGGCGCACGATTTCTCGCCTGATTGGGGTCTTCGTTGAGACGCGGGTTTTCGGGTCCTCCATTTGCTCGGCGACGGCGACGCGATAGCCGCGGCGGATCAGGCGGGCGAGGTAGGTCTCGGCGGCATGTTTCGGGACGCCGCACATCGGGATGGGGGTGCCGTTGTGCTCGCCCCGGTGGGACAGAACGATGTCGAGCGCGGCGGCGGCGGCCTCCGCGTCGGAAAAGAACAGTTCGTAGAAATCGCCCATTCGGAAGAACAGCAGCGCGTCCGGATGCTCCGCCTTGACGGCGAACCACTGCGCCATGGCGGGCGTGGCGTTGTTGGGAGATGACGGAGCTGGCATCGGTTCCAGATCGCACGGGCTGGGTTAACGGACCAGCATTATCGGCACGAGCACTCCGACCCTAAAGCGTGACCATGCCCATCCACCACATCAACCGGCCACCCGTTTCGATATCGTAAGACCGTGCGAAATCCAGTTTGCCGTCGTCGTTTATGCGGAACAGAGTGAGGCGGGTCGGGACCTCGGAACCGTCCGCGAGCGGCAGACCCATGATGTGTGCACACACCATCAACCGCCCGCTCGGATCGATGTGGAATGTGCGGCAATGGATGCCGCGTGTGTCGGCGTGCTGGATCAACGCAGGTTTGCCGTTGGTCTGATCGATGGCGAACACCGCGATCGTGTTTTCACCACCGGAGAAAACCTGCTTTCCGTTTTGCTCGACCGTACTGCTCGCTCGATTCGCGACATAGACGAACCGCCCGTTCGGATGCACGTGCACGGTGCCCACGAGTTGATGGCCGCGGATATTGTCCGGCTCCATCAGCGTGGTTTCCTGAAACGCGGGCGACGGCGCCAACCGTCCGGCGTCGTGAGTGAACATCGCGAGCGCATTCTGCCGCTCAAGCGACACGTAGATCCAAGGTTTGGCGGGATGGAAGTCGAGATGCCGAGGCCCGAAGCCGTACCCGCCATTGGGCTCGATCGAGACTTCGTCTCGCAGCACGCCTGCGACGTAACGAAAGACCTTCAACGCGCCCGGGTCTTCCGGCTTACCGCCGGCCGCGTCATGGCCGCGGGCAACCAGAATGACGTGACGTTTATCCGGCATCGCCAGAACCTGATGCGGAAAGATGCCCGGATCTATGTTCGCCGGCTGCGCGACTTCAGCACCGAGCGTCGCATCCGGATTGATTCGGTAAACCCGTACGGCGGGCGGGTTGTTGAACGCGACCAACACATGCTCCGACGGAATATCGGTCGCCATGTGGATGGGCCGGTGCGGCAATAGAATCGGTTCACCATGCGGGCTGAGCACACCCGATACGGGATCGATCCGAAATGCGCTCACATGATGGTTCGTGCCGGCTCGCCCCATTCCCGAGGCGCTGTCACTGCTCGCGGCATAAAGAAACCGGCGCGAAGCATGTGGCCAGACATACTGCACATTCGCCGGAGCGGTCACCGTTCCTTGCCGCGTCAGGCTCGCCGCGGCGACATCGGTTGTGAAGTGAATCAGATCGGCGCCAACGCTTGCATACAGCATGGTTCCAGGCATGAGACTTTCTCCCTCGTGTTCAGTCCGCGGCCTCCGACAGCGCCCCGTCGCGCAGCGCGCCATTGCCCAGCGCGCCGTCGGACAAGGCACCCCCAGACAACGGATATGTCCCAGCCACCCGCGTTATCAGCCACGTTGTTGTTTTCTCAATAATTCGGTCCTCGGCGGTGGCCCCCAGGACCGTGGTATTGAACAGCGGGACCAGCGGCAATCCGGTCGCGATGTGGTCGCCGATCTGCTCAAACGTCCACGCATCCAGCGTCACGACCATTTCTCCCTTGCGCGCCACGACGGTACCGGGCCAGGGTCATCGAGACAACCACAGGAGAGTGCATGAGCTTCAAGGTGCAGATCGGGCCGCCGGAGATTGCCATTCATCACGCCATGACCGTGCTTGTCACCGAATCGAATGGTGAGATGACGTGGCCGTCGGACAAGGGCCTCTACCTAATGGATACCAGGCTGATCAGCGCCTGGGCGATAGAAGCCAATGGCGTTGGATGGGAGCTGCTGAATGGCGGCGCCGTGCATCATTGTGCCGCGCGCATCTACCTGACCAACAAGGAGTTCTTGACTGAGGACAGCCTGGTTCCCGGGCGTACGCTGGCTCTGGTCCTGTCGCGCCATATCAAAGGCGGGATGCACGAGGACCTGGATATCACCAACTACGGTCACGCCCCGGTTCGCTTCAACCTGGAAGTCATGGTTCGCTGCGATTTTTCCGACGTTTTCGATGTGAAATCAAAACGTGATGTCAGGCGAGGCCATATCAGTTCCACCTGGTCGGATGATCAGGCGGTCACCACCACTTACCGCAATAAGGATTTTCTTCGTGCGGTGAAGATCGCCGTACAGCCCGCCGAACTGCAAGCGGTTTACGCCAACGGGCGGCTCAGCTTCGAAGTCGAACTCGCGCCGGGCGAGAGTTGGCACGCGTGCCTGCTCTACACGTTCACCGCCGGCGATCAGGTGTTCACGCCGCCAAAGGGTCATGTCAGCGACTATAGTCCCGATACCACCTGGCGGGATTCAGTCCTGAGTGTTCAAACCAGCAACGAAGAATTTTACCGGATGGTTCAGCAGGCCGTCGAGGACATGGGCGCCTTGCGCTTACCTGTACAAGGCTCCAGTGGCGAGGTTGTCGTCCCCGCCGCCGGCCTGCCCTGGTTCGTGGCGCCGTTCGGCCGCGACAGCCTGATCACTTCGCTGCAAAACATGATCGTCTCGCCGGAATTCGCCAGAGGCTCTTTGGACTTTCTGGGACACTGGCAGGCAAAGGAACGCGATCCGTGGCGTGATGCCGAACCCGGCAAAATCATGCACGAACTTCGTTACGGGGAACTGGCGCATTTCCACCTGATCCGTCACACGCCTTATTATGGCACCGCCGACGCGACGGCGCTCTATCTGATCACCTTGCACGCTGCCTGGAGGGCAACCGGCGATCGGGACCTGTTGGAAACCTATCTTCCAAATGCCGAGGCCGCGCTGCGGTGGATCGACGAAGAAGGCGATCGCGACGGCGATGGCTTCCAGGAATTTCAGAGGCGGACCGAGGGTGGTTATGAAAATATGTGCTGGAAGGATTCCGGCGACTCAGTGACCTGGCCCGACGGATCGCTGGTGCAAGGCCCAAAGGCGATGTGCGAGTTGCAGGGTTACGTCTACGACGCCTGGCAGCGCATGGCCGAGGTGTTCGATGCCCTGGCTCAACCCAAGCGCGCGAATGCTTTGCGTGAAAAAGCCGCGTGCCTGTTCAAGAAATTCAACGACGTCTTCTGGAGCGAAAAACTGGGCTACTACGCCTATCTCCTCGACGGCGAGAAGCGGCCGGTCCGATCCATCGCCTCCAATCCCGGTCATTTGTTGTGGTCTGGCATCGTACCGCCGGACCGGGCGCAGCGGGTGGTCGCGCGACTGATGGCACCGGACATGTATACCGGCCGCGGCATCCGTACTTTGTCCAGCGATAACGGCGCTTACAATCCCTATTCGTATCAGGACGGATCCGTCTGGCCGCACGACAACAGCCTGATCGCCCTTGGCTTCAAGCGATACGGCTTCGCCGCCGAAGTCGCCTCTGTCGCGCGCGGCATCAGCGACGCCGCGAGTCACTTTCTGCTGAACCAGCTTCCCGAACTTTACGCCGGCATCGACATCGCCACGTCGCCCTTTCCCATTCAATACCTGGGAGCCAACGTCCCTCAGGCATGGGCCGCCGGAACCGCGTTCGCGTTGCTGCAAGCCATTCTGGGAATCGACCAGGACGCACCAAACAACCGGCTCTGGGTCGATCCGGCTCTGCCGCGCTGGCTGCCGGACCTGACGCTGAAGAACATCCCTCTGGGTTCGGAACGTCTTTCGCTGCGCTTCACGCGCCACAACGACAAAACCGAGTTCGAGGTCCTCGATGGCGATTCAGCGACGGTTCGCCGCCGGCCGTTCATGAGTTCTCTGGCTCGTCAGTATGCTCCGACACCTTGAAGTAGACCCAGATCAGATTGGCTATCAGCAGCATCGCGGTCATCGCGAACACCCAACGAATTCCGAAACCGGCCGCGATGAAGCCGCCGGACAGAGGCCCCAGCGAGTTGCCCATGAACGTGGCCGACGCGGTCATCCCGTAGATCGTTCCACGGCTTGCGCGCGCCACGCCTCGGCCAATCAGCGCGTTCGCGGTCGGCAGGATACCGCCGATGAACAAGCCGACCGCGAACCGCTCGGCGACGAATAACCAGTAACTGTGGACGAAAATCTGCGGCACGCTGGTCAACGTCGCGCCGAGCAAACAGATCAGCAGAACCCGCCGATAACCGATTACATCGCTGCGATTGCCGAGAAACGGTGCCGCGATCAGGTTCGCGAGGCCGGTGATGGAAAATGCGATCCCGGCCAGCGTCGCGATCTCCGGCGGCGAGCCAACCAGTTCCTCCACGAACAACGTCACCATCGGCTGCACCGTCCGCACGCTGAATTGTGCCATGAACAGAACGAAAAACAGCGCCATCAGGCTCGCCGATCCGACCAGCAGGCTCAGCCCGGACAGAATCGAGCGCGATTTCACGCCCTCTTTCGGCGGGACGAAATCCTCCTTCACAATGAACCAAACGAGGCCCAGACCGGAGAAGGTGACCGCCGACGTGATATAAAACGGAATGCGGTAGCTGCCGGTCACGTCAGCCAGAATACCGCCGAGTACTGGGCCGACGAGGGAGCCGACCATTTGCCCCGAACTCAACCAGCCAAGCGCGTAGCCCAATCGCCGTTCGGGCACCTGGCTCGCGACAAGCGCCATCGCGGAGGTGGAAAACCCCGCGAACATTCCCATCAGAGCGCGCGCCGCGAAAAACTGCCAGACGTTGGTGGAGAACCCCATGACCGCGGTGAAAATCGCGATCGCGCAACTGGAACGCAACAATGACAATTTCCGTCCGTGCCGGTCCGCGATCCTGCCCCAAACCGGCGATGCGAACGCGGCGACGAAGGACGTCGCGCCGGTGATCGCTCCGCTCCAGATATCCACACCCTGCAGGGTGGTGACGCCCAGTCCGGGAAGCATGAGGGGAACGATGGGGCTGAGGAAACTGAACGAGCCGGTCATAAGGAATTGGATGCCGACCATAGCCCAGAGAGTCCGGCGCCATTCGGACGAGGCCGGGACGACGATGTCTTGCGGATCGTTCATGTCCTCTCATGGTAACCCATCTCCGGTCCCTGGAAAGGTTTGACAGCCCGGAGCGGCTTTGAAACAGTCCGTGCAAGCAGGAACAGGGCGGAACCGCACGAATGCACATCGTCATTCCCGATGACTACCAGGACGCGATCGAACGGCTGTCGTGCTTTTCCCTGCTCGATGGCCACGACGTCACCCGCTATCGCGAGCCGGCGGCCTCGTTTGAGGAACTGGTGGAACGGTTGCGCCCAGCGGAGGTGATTGTCGCGATTCGTGAGCGGGTGACGTTCGATCGCGCGCTGATCGAGCGTCTGCCGAACCTGAAACTGATCGCGCTGGTGGGCCGGAACGCGACCACGATCGATTACGCTGCCTGTGCGGAGCACGGGGTGCTGGTTTCGCGCGGGGAGAGCAATTCTCCGACTTCGCCCGCGGAGCTGACGGTCGCGCTGATCGTCGCCTCGCGGCGCAATATCGTCATTGAAGCGGAACGGATGCGCCGGGGCGAATGGCCCTATACTTTGTCGCATCGATTGCGCGGGTCCACCCTGGGTATCTTCGGCCTCGGCAACATTGGGGCGCTGGTCGCCGAGGCGGGGGCCGGATTGGGAATGAATGTGCTGGTATGGGGGCAGACGCGCTCAGCTTCTCGGGCAGCGGAACTGGGTTACGGGGTGGCCGCCAGTAAGGCGACGCTGTTTGAGCAATCCGATGTGCTTTCGTTGCATGTTCGATTGCGCCCCGACACGGCCGGCATCGTCGGGCCGGAAGACCTGACTCGCATGAAGCCAACGGCGCTGATCGTGAACACGTCCCGCGCGGAACTGATCCAGCCGGGCGCGCTGCTGGCGGCGTTGCGCAACGGCCGGCCCGGTTACGCCGCCGTCGACGTTTACGAGCAGGAGCCGATCAGGAACGGCGATCACCCGTTCCTGTCGATGCCCAACGTGATCTGCACGCCGCATCTGGGTTGGGCGGAATGGGACAACTTCGAGCTCTACTACGCGGAGGCGTTCGAGCAAATCGCCGCCTTCGCCGAGGGTAAGCCGTTACGGCTCGCGAACCAGCGCTGAGAGGGGAACCAATCGATGGACTCCGACCTGATCGCTTACTCGCCGATCATGCAACGGCCGCCGTTGCGTTGGCCGAAAGGCGCGCGGGTGGCGTTGTGGATCGTGCCGAATATCGAGCATTATGAATATTTGCCGAAATATGTGCGGGTCCGCGACCCGTGGCCCCGTTCGCCGCACCCGGATGTGCTTGGCTACTCGCAGAGAGACTACGGTAACCGGGTCGGGTTGTGGCGGTTGTTCGATCTCTCCGACGATCTGGGTTTGCGTTGCACCGTCAGCCTCAACATGACCGTTATCCAGCATTATCCGGCGATCCTGGAGGGAATGGAAAAACGCCAGTGGGAACTGATGTCGCACGGTATCTATAACACGCGCTACCACTGGAACTTCACGCCAGAGGAGGAGCGCGCGGCCATGCTGGAAAGCCGCGAGATCCATCGCCGGTTGACCGGCAGGGAGCAGCGCGGCTGGTTCAGTCCGGCGATCACCAATACTCTCAATACATTCGATTTGGCGGCGGAATGCGGGTATGACTACACGGCGGATCTTTATCACGACGACCAGCCGTTTCCGCTGAACGTCAAATCCGGCAAGCTGCTTTCGATCCCTTACACGATCGATCTCAACGACGTGATCCTGCACCGTCGCGGCGTGGAGGCGGACGAATTCGCCCAACACATCAAGGATCACTTCGACACCGTCTATGCCGAGGGGGCCGAGCAAGGCCGCGTCATGTGCGTCGCGCTGCACCCTTATTGGGTCGGTCAGCCGCATCGGCTGCGCGCGATCCGTTCCGCGTTCGAATATATCCTGTCGCATCCCGGTGTCTGGCAAACCACAGGCGAATCCATCGTCGATTGGTACAACGCGAACTACCTGCCGCTGCTGGAGTCCCATCTCGCGGCGCGGGAGGCCGCCAATGGCTGAGTTCATTCCGGCGCGGATCCCTCCGGTCGACGAAGAGCGCGGCCCCGGGATGGATCACGCGCATTATCCGTTTCGCACCCTGCGGGACGCGCCAAGATTTTCCTGGCCAGGCGACGCTCGTATCGCCTTTACCGTAACGTTGGTGCTCGATTACTGGGAACTTGAGGCGCCAGACGGCGAAAGCCCCGATCCAAGAATCGTTTCGCCGCTGGGAAAATTCTCTCCCGACTGGCTGACATGGAGCCACCGGCTCTACGGTGCGCGTGTCGGCATTTTTCGGATCCTCGAAGTGCTGGACCAGTTCAATCTGAAACCCAGTGTGGCACTCGGCACTGAGGCGGCGAAGCGTTATCCGGAACTGGTCGATGCGTTGCTGCGGCGCGACGCGTGCTTCATGGCGCACGGCGATTATGCCACTCGACGGATCACAAGCCGGATGAAGGACGAACGGGCCGCCATCACGGCAGCTCGCGACGGTGTCGCCGCGGCGATCGGACAACGCCCGAACGGCTGGTGTGGACAGGATTTCAATGAGTCGGCGGATACGCCCGCGCTGCTCGCCGAGGCTGGATTTCATTACACAACCGATTGGGCGAACGACGACCGCCCGTATTTGCTTGGTCCATACGCCGCGGGGGATTTGTTGGCGCTTCCGCCCCAACCGGAGTGGAACGACCTTGAATGCATGTGGCTGCGTCACGTCTCGCCACAGGTCTGGTCGGCGAACATCGCTGAGGCGTTCGCGTTCCTGCACGAAGAGGGCGGCAACACGTTCAATTTGACGTTGCATCCTTGGATCACCGGTCAGGCGCACCGCATTCGCTACCTCCGCGACGCGCTCCACAATGTACTGGGCAAACCGCGGATCTGGCGCACGACAACGGATGACCTGGCGGAAGCGGCTCGCGCGCAATTGGGCTGAGCCGTCAGGCGGGACGCCGGTCCCGCCAAATTCGTTCCGCATCGTGATCGGCGGCTTCCGCGTTGGTTGCCCAGCCCAGAGCGAGCAAGCCAAGTCCGATCGTCGCGGTGATCGTCGCGACAGCGGTGGGTGGAGCGGCCTCACCGCGCCAGACCGAGGCCAATAGCGCGGGGGTATCGGTCGACGGCGTCAACGACGCCAGGCCTTGGCATGCCGGCAATGCGATCTCCGACTGTCCCTGGGCTTTGTCCCACAACCAGCCCGTCGCGAATTTCAATGGGACACGTTCCGCCTCGCCCCCGCCGCCCTTCAACACGAACAGCCGAGGTTGTCCCAACAGT
>JBEKGV010000130.1:0-8499 GCA_050012615.1 Acetobacteraceae bacterium
CGAAGTCGGTCATCGCGCCGACGCCGAAGAAGATCAGCGGCGGCAGGATCAGCAGCTGCACGCCTTCATACGCGTAATGAAACAAACCGCCCGGCAACACCAGATCTGAACCCGGCACGTTCGAGATGATGCAGGAAAAGCCGATGCCGACCAGCAGCAGAGGCTCGTATTTCTTGATGATGGCCAGCAGTATCATCCCGATACCGATGGCGATCATCACCACATTGCCCCACCAGAACTGGGCGAGGCCGGTCTGTGCGCCCATCGCGCCCAGAAATGACAACATTTGCTCGAACATGATCGGATCGCCTGCTTTTCAGGGGTGCGATTTCAGATGAGCGAGGCGAAGGTCAGTGACCGCGGCGCATGCTTTCCTCGTCGAGTTTGCCAAGACGATTCAAATACGGGAGCAGGCTCAGGACCACGCCGATACCCGAGATCATGACCATGCTGAGAAAGAAATCGATCACACTCAGCATGATCGAGAACGCGACGGTATCTTTTTCCAACGAAACCTCCTGGGGCGCGTCGCCGGAAGGAATACCGGAGAACACGAAATGACTCTTTCCGTTATCGTCATGGCCCTCCCCGACCTGATCGGGGGATGGCCATGACGGATTTGGAAGGCCGTACGTCAATCTTTCGGCCGGTTGGTATTATCCGATGGTCATCAGCACCTGGCCGGTTTCCACGCTGTCGTTCGCCTTGGCGGCGATATGCGAGACATTGCCGGCCAGCTTCGACATCACCTCGGTTTTCATCTTCATCGCTTCGATGGTCGCCACCCTGTCGCCGACCGCGACGGTGTGGCCGAGCGGAACGTCGATCGAAAACACCACACCTCCAAGCGGGGCCACGACGGAACCCGGCCCGGCGGCCGGCGGCGCGGCCGGCGCCGGAGCGGCAGGGGCGGCCACCGCCACCGGCACCGCCATCACGGGGGCCGGGATCACCGGAGCCGCGGCCACGGCCGGCGCGGGCCGGACGAAAGCGGGCGACGTGCCGACGTCGAGATCCTCGACGACGACGTGGTAGCTGCGGCCATCGACGGTGATACGGAAGTTCTTCTGCATGCGTCTTTTCCTCGGAACGGAGGGTTAGCCGGGATTATGGGACGTCTGTTGAGCCCAGCGGCCTTCGAAGGCCCAATGTCCGGGTCCGACGGCTTCGAGATGAATGATGCGGTGAGCCCCGAGCATCGCCGTGACCGCCGCCGCGATCGCCGCGATGTCCTCGAGCGGCGCGCCGGGACCGGGCGCTTCCAGCGGCGGGTGCGCGACGGTCCGCGCGACCATCGCCGCCGCCGCCGCGATCGTATCGGCCGCGCGGGGCGCCTTCTGCGCGCGGCGCTGGATCATGGCGAAGACGCGCCATGCCCAGTACATCAGGCTCAGCAGACCGACGATCGCCAGCCAGTTATTCAGCATGCCGCCTCCCATGTGATCATCCATGGCGAGGTCCCGGCTGGTTCACGCCGGTCACAACGGGATGTTTCCGTGCTTCTTCGGCGGCCGCACCTCACGTTTGTTCTGCAATTTGCGCAACGCCAACGCGACGGTCCAACGTGTCGTCGCCGGGTCGATCACATCGGTGATGTAGCCATTTCCGGCGGCCAGATATGGTGAGGCGAACTCCGCCCGATAGGTCGCGGCCAGTTCTTTCGCCAGCGCCCGCCGATCCGGCGCCGCCTTCAGTTCCTTGCTGTACAGCACGTTGACGGCGCCTTCCGCGCCCATCACCGCGATCTCCGCCGAGGGCCACGCGAAGACGAAGTCGGCACCCATCTCCTGACTGCACATCGCCAGATACGAGCCGCCATACGCCTTGCGCAAAATCACCGTGACCTTGGGCACCGTGGACGCGGCATAAGCGAACAACAGCTTGGCGCCGTGACGGATGATACCGCCGCGCTCCTGCTCGATGCCCGGCAGGAAGCCAGGCACATCCACCAAAGTCACCAGCGGAATGTTGAATGCGTTGCAAAACCGGATGAACCGGGCGCCCTTGTCGGACGCATCCATGTCCAATGCTCCGGCTCGCACCGCCGGTTGATTGGATATGATCCCAACCACCATGCCGGCGATCCGCGCGAAGCCAACGATGATGTTCTGCGCGAAGCTGGCGTGCACCTCGAGAAAGTCGCCACGATCGACCAGCCGCGCGATCACCAGATGCGCGTCCAATGGGCGGGAGCTGTCCTCGGGGATCAGCTCCGTCATCTGCTCGTCCGCGGTCTCATCGATGTCGGCGGTGAGCAGGTGCGGCGGATCCTCGGAGTTAGTCGCCGGCAGGAAACTCAGCAGGCGCTGCACGAGATGCACCGCCTCCGCGTCGTTCGCGGCCAGGAAATGCACGTTGCCGCTGACCGAGGCGTGCATCTCGGCGCCGCCGACTTCATCCATCGTCACCGTCTTGCCGGTCACCGCCTTGATGACCTCGGGCCCGGTGATGAACATCCGGGCGTTGGTCTTCGTCATGATGATGAAGTCCATCAACGCCGGCGAATAGGCGGCGCCACCCGCACACGGCCCGCAAATGACCGCGATCTGCGGCACCACCCCGGAGAGCAGCACGTTCTGGTAAAACACCTGACCGTAGCCCGACAGCGCGTCGACCGCTTCCTGGATGCGCGCGCCACCGGAATCGTTGAACGCGACGATCGGCGTGCCGGTATGGGCCGCGTTCTGCATGGCGCGGACCATCTTCCCCGCGTGCATCTTGCCAAGCGTGCCGGCCGCCACACTGAAGTCCTGACTGAACGCGGTGACCGCCGTGCGGCCGACATAACCGGTGCCGACGATCACGCCGTCAGCGGGCAGACTCTTTTGCACCTTCACGCCGGCCTGGTGGGTGCTGCGGATGTGCATGCCGATTTCCTGGAACGTGCCTTCCTGGAACAACGCGGCAAGCCGTTCGCGCGCGGTCATCTGGCCCTGAGCGTGGCGTGATATTGCTTTGTCCTCACCGCCACCGGCGAGGATTTTGACCTGGCGTTCCCGGAAATCTTCGAGGACCTTGCTGTCCAGCGTCATGACAGGGCTTCCTTTGCGATTGTCGCGTGGATCAGGTCAGATCTGCTGGAGTTCCACGAGGCAACCGTTGAGATCCTTGGGATGCAGGAACAACACCGGCATATCGTGCGCCCCGATCCTGGGCTCGCCGTCACCGAGCACTCGCAGGCCTTTAGCGTTCAGCTCATCCCGCGCGCCGAGCAGATCGTCGACCTCGAAGCACATATGATGAATTCCGCCGGCTGGGTTCTTATCGAGAAAGCCCTGAATGGTGCTTTTCTCGCCCAGAGGCAGCAGCAGTTCAATCTTGGTGTTCGGCAGTTCGACGAACACCACGGTGACCCCGTGCATGGGCTGTGGCAGCGGTGCCGATATCTTCACACCGAGAATGTCGCGATAGATCGCGGCCGCCTTCTCCAGATCCGGCACGGCGATGGCGATGTGGTTCAATCTTCCGATCACGGTCGTCTCCTGTGGGTTACTCGCGCGCGATGGCGAAACTTCGGACGCGGTGCCGTGTCGCGGGCGCGTCGCCGCCGATCCGGTTTGTCATGACGACGGACAACAGCGATCGACGGAAACGGGGCCTGCGAAAGACATTAAGGCCTCGACTTCATTTTTCGTCCGGCGATGCAGTCAAGGAATGCGGGCGGATTTGGCCACCGAGGTGTGAATCTGAAGTAAACGGAAGTATTAATGTCCATCGGCCGCGTGCCCTGGCCGTCCGGACACCGCATCGCTCAGGTCATCGTCGTCGCATCCTTTGATGGCATGATGAAGTCCTTGGCGAGATCCGCCGATCGAACATGGACTCAACAGTTCACGGTTGAATTTTGTTGATACAGATCAACCGCCTTTGCCGCGCGCGTGCTATCACGGCATGATGGAGCGTCCTGACATCCGATGATCGAATTGCGCGGGGTCTCGCAGCGCTTCGGCCCACGCACGGCCTTGCATCGCCTTGACCTGTCGTTGACGGAACACCGGATCGGCGTCGTCGGCGGCAACGGTTCAGGCAAAAGCACCTTCGCCCGCTTGCTCAACGGTTTGCAGATCCCGACCGAAGGCACCGTCGAGGTGGATGGTCTGGACACAAGGCGCCAGGGTCGCGAGGTGCGCCGCCGTGTCGGCTTCGTGTTTCAGAACCCGGACAACCAGATCGTGATGCCGATGGTCGAGGAAGACCTCGCGTTCGGTCTCCGCTGCCTGCGTTTGCCGCGCGCCGAACTGACGGCTCGGATCGAGACCGTGCTGACGCTGTATGGGCTGGCGGCCTGCCGGGATCAGCCGGCGCATCTGCTCAGCGGCGGCCAGAAGCAAATGCTCGCCATCGCCGGCGTCCTCGCGATGCAGCCGCGCTACGTCGTGTTCGATGAGCCGACGACGCTGCTTGACCTGCGCAACAGCCGGCGCATTGCCCGCACGATCGCGGAGTTGCCACAGAGCGCGATCGTCGTGTCGCACGATCTCGAACTGTTGCGCGACTTCGACCGCGTGCTGGTCTTCGAGGAAGGCCGGCTGATCGACGATGCCGTGCCGGCGGCGGCGCTCGACCGTTACGTCATGGCAATGTCATGAGCATCGCGCACCGCTTACCCGCCGGTGCCAAACTGCTGGGCTTGCTGATCGCCGGCAGCACGATTTTTCTGGTGACCGACTGGCGCTGGCTGACCGTGATCTGCGCGACGGTGCTGCTTCTCTACGTGGTCGCCGGGATCGGTTGGCGTGTGCTTTGGGCACAGTTCCGTCCGCTGGCATTGGTGCTAGCCGCTCTGTTCGCGGTGCAGACGCTGTTCGGCGATGCCGGCCAGGGGATCACAATGGTGCTTCGCTGCCTGGCGCTGATATCGCTCGCCGCGTTGGTGACGCTGACCACCCGCACCAGCGATATGGTGGCGGCACTGGAGCGTGCCCTGCGCCCACTGTCCCGTTTCGGTATCGATCCGGATAAGATCAGTTTGGTGATCTCGCTGGCGTTACGTTTCATTCCGGTGCTCGGTGAACAGGTGACGCAGATTCGCGAAGCGCAGCGCGCCCGCGGTTTGGACCGGAATATTCTGGCGCTCGCCGTGCCGCTGCTGGTCCATTGCCTGAGCATGGCCGACGCCGTGGCCGACGCGATCGAGGCCCGCGGCGGGACAGGTGACGATCCCTCAACGAGAGCAATGGAGGAGCCATGACCACCCGCGACCTGACGCATATCGCGCTGTTCGCCGCGGTGACCGCCGCGCTCGGGCTGTTGCCGCCGTTGATGCTGCCCCTGCTCGGCGTACCGATCACCGCGCAGTCCATGGGCCCCATGCTGGCCGGCGCGGTACTGGGCGCACGGCGAGGCGGGCTGGCGATGGCCCTGTTCATCCTGTTGGTGGCGCTGGGGTTTCCCGTCCTGTCCGGAGGGCGAGGCGGACTCGGCATCTTGATGGGCCCAGGAGGGGGATTTTTGCTGGCTTATCCGGCGGCGGGGTATGTCGTTGGATTGCTGTGCGCGCGCGCCGCGCGGCCACTACGGTTTTTCCCCGCGTTGGGCGGCATTCTGATCGGCGGCATCGTGCTGCTGTATCTGGCCGGCATTCCCTGGATCGCCGCGGTGGCCGGGATCGGCCTGTCCAAAGCCGCGGTCGGCTCCGCGTGGTTTCTGCCCGGAGATCTGGTCAAGGCCGTCGTCGCAGCCTCGATCGCCGTGACGGTGCGGCGGGCGGTGCCCCTGGACGAGATCAGCAGAGCGTGAACTCAGCACAACCGCGGCTATGCGGCCATCCTCCCGGAAACGAAGCCAGATGCCGCCGGTTCACTTCCCGGTCGGGTGCCCCATGGCCCAGACATGGTCGGCGACCGCCGTCAGGCCGGAGTCCGACAGGCTCACGCCCCCATCGGCGGCATCACACCCTCATGCGTCTTCGGTTTCGCCACGCCCGCGCGGATCGCGTGTTCAACGCCGTCGCGGAACTCAAATCCGATATTCCCACTTCTCGATCAGATCGAGCAGGTCGGTGAACGACGGTCGCGAAAGAAACGACAACGTTGGCCACTCAATAAGGATCTCCCGATCCTTGGGAACCGCGCAATAAGGCGCGAGAGTGGTGCCATGAAATGTCCTGATCGTATCGCGAACGGTCAGCATCTCCCAGAGGTTGATGCGCGGGGCACCGTGTTCGACGCCGCCATGGGGATTGAATGTGAGAAAGCCATGCATGGCGCTCAACGCGAGCACGGCCCGGGAACCCTTCACCAGAAATACGACAGTCGACGGATCTGAGGGATCCGATGGAACCAATTTATATTTGGTTGGGTCGAATGCCAGCAAGTGACCATCCGCGCGTGCAACGCGAAGATCGTGCGGTCTGGAACGTCCCTGAGGCCCGCCTGTGAGCATCCAATAGCGTTCCATCACGCTCAGGAAGTCTTTGCCGCCGTTCGCATGCAATACCGAAGTTGCTTTCCCCGATGTCCGGTGACGTACCCTCGAATGAGCAACGATATAGTCGTCACCCGATTGGTTCAGGCAGGCGAAAATCTCGGCACCCGTATCAAGGCCAACGCGGCACTCCGTCGAATGCAGGTTTTGCACGAAGAATTCCTGCAGGAAGGGTTGGTCGTTCGCCACCCAGCTCGGATCATGGTCCTTTCTCGCGTAACTTTCGGACACATCGTCGACCATTTTCTTCACCGCCCATGCGTAGCCAATATATCCACCGCTGTTCAGATAACGCCATTTCGAGTCAAACCTATCAAATTCAGCCTTGACCGGCTCTCGCCCGTCGGGTGTCGCGGGATAAAAGAACGACTCGGCACCAAAGAGGATGTCCGTGCCTGAAGCATGGAACTTCTCCAATATCACGCTGGCGTGTTCAACGATCACGACATCATACGCGTCCGTGAACATAACCACCGCGCCCATGTCGACGTCGCCGGACTCGATATAACTTTTGACGAAGAAAATCTTATTTAACAAATTAAAGGGACCACCTCCAAAGTACTTTGGCAGTCCAACGAATCGGCAACCATACCATTCAGAACTCCGCTGCAGCATATCCATGAGATAGCCGCGGGGATACCCTACGGTCACGTGGACGAGTTCTTCTGCCATTGAATCTCTCCGAGTGGCTTGCCCTGGGGCGATCGATAATTCGCGTTCGGGGTCGCGGCTGCCGGTGGGCGTCGCCTCCACCAGGCGAAAGCGCTCCCACAGTCCAACTTGCCGGCGGGACAGCGTGACGCATCCGTCGGACTCGGCGCAGAGAAGATATCCTTCACCGTCCAGCGCGATGCTGCCGTCTTCAAGGCGGATAAGATTGAGCGGTTGCTCCAGGACCAGCGGACGGTCGCCCAAACGCACCGGCGTTCGCGCCAACCCGGGGGCGATACGAATGCCTCGATGAGCCGCGCCCGGTGCGGAATACACCATATGTCCGGTTTGATCCCGCATCAAAAGCAACGCATTGGAAGGACCTGGCCCCTGGCTGCCATGCCGCAGCTCTCCCGTGCGGTCATCCAGAAAGACCACCGTGCCGTGGTAGGTTTGGAGTTGATGCAATTGAACACCGCCGGCCATGACTGACATCATGAAAGCCCGCCGGTCGCCGTTGGAACGGTGACGTGGTCCAGCAATCGCCCAGCGAGGCCCGATGACGGACTCTTTGCCTGAAATTGCTCCCACAATCCAATGCGTGAACGCGATAAGGTCAACTGCCCATCCGGTTCCGCGCACAGGAACAGATCATCGTCAGACAAACAAAAGTTGACCGCATCGGTGGTTACGATCCGGACAACACGGAACGACTGGATCCAACGGACTGTTGGCGGCACGCCGGCTCCGTCATCGCCGGCTCTGGCATCGCCGGCCTTGGCATCGCCGGCCTTGGCATTGCCGTCCCTGGCATTGATCGCCTCCCGCGTCGGCGGCACGCGGATGGAATAATGGCCGCCATCGGGCGCGACATGCAGCAAATAGCCGTCGCCGCCGACCCGGGCCAGAAGGACGTTGTGTGGGCTCGTGGATTCCGGGCCGTGCAGCAGGCGGCCATTGGCGACATCGGCGAAAACCACGCCGCCGTGATGTGTCAGTAAACGCCAAAGCTCCGTCCCGGGAGGCAACAAGATCTCCGGTCCGTTCAACAGGCTGTCGCGGCGGGGTTTGACGGCGCCAGGCACCGCGGTCGCCGCCGGAACGGCACCGCCTGTCGACGACCAGACCGAGACCGGGCTAAGCCTGAGTGCGCGGATGGCGATGCTCACCACACGCGCATCGAGAGGATCGCCGGCGGACGCCGCTTCGATCGCGTCCGGATGCAGCAGCGTGATCGTTAACGTTTCAGCGGCATTGATCGTGCACCGCTGAAGCAAACAATCCACGGTCTGACGCGTCGTCAGGACAACCTGTTTGAGAGCTTCGCCATTGGCCACGATCGTGACCCTTTGGGCAGGCCGCGGCCGCGCATCGGCATGGCAAGACAGATCGAGCGTCAAAACAAAATCTTCCTCCGGCGCG
>JBEKGV010000131.1:0-8479 GCA_050012615.1 Acetobacteraceae bacterium
GCTTTGTCCTACGCCCGCGGTTTCGGGGCGCGGATCGTACAGCATCCCGAGGACGTCGCGCTCGCCGATGGCGGCAGTGCGACCGAGGGCGAACTCGCCGCCCGCTTAGGTTTGCCCGGGATACCGGCGGCGGCCGAGGGGATCCTGGTCGCGCGCGACATCAGTCTCGCGCGGTTGACCGGCGGCGCCGTGCATTTCGCCCATGTATCAACGGCGGCGGCGCTCGAACTGATCCGTCGGGCGAAGGCAGATGGGCTGGCGGTGACGTGCGATACCGCGCCGCCGTATTTCGATCTCAACGAGAACGCGATCGGGGATTACCGGACCTACGCGAAACTGTCGCCGCCGTTGCGGCGGGAGGATGACAGGCTGGCGGTGCTCGGCGCTTTGGCGGACGGAACGATCGATGCCATCGCGTCGGACCATCAGCCTCGTGACGCTGATGACAAGCGCTTGCCGTTCGCGCTGGCAAGCGCTGGCGGCGTGGGGTTGGCTACGCTGCTCGCCGTGACGCTGGCGCACGTGCACAATGGGGAACTGACGCTGAACGCGGCGATTTCCTTGCTGACGAGCCGGCCGGCGGCCCTGATGGGGATTGAGGCCGGCCGGATTTCCAAAGGCGCGCCTGCCGATATTTGCCTGTTTCATCCTGACCTAATCTGGAAGGTCCGGGCTGGGGCGTTGCCCGGCAAGGCCCAGAATACGCCATTTGACGGGCGGGCGCTGGAGGGCACGGTGCTTGGAACATGGAAGGGCGGGCGGAGGGTTTATGCGGCGATGGCCTCGGGTGAACGCTTGTAAGGAGCTGGGTTCCTTACATACTCGCCATGACAGACTAAATTGCCATGTATAAGAATTCATGTCATATGCCAAATTCGTGGCAAATGGAGCGACGAATGACAACACATCGAGCCAAAGTGGCGGAAGGAGGACGTGTCGTGATCCCCGCCGAGATCCGCCGCCAACTCGGCTTCCAACCCGGAGTAGAGGTCATCTTGAATGTCGCGGACGGCGAACTACGAATCCGTTCGGTCCGCCAGGCCATTGAACGTGCCCGCGAACTCGTGCGACGCCACGTGGGTGAGGGCACGAGCCTCGCCGACGAATTGATCAGCGAGCGGCACGAGGCGGCACGGCTTGAGTGACGGTACGGTCGTTCTCGACGCTTCGGCACTGCTGGCATTGCTGCAGAGCGAACCGGGTGCCGAAGTCGTAGCGGATCTGTTGTCCGTTGGTGTCATGAGCGCCGTAAATCTGTCGGAGGTCGTGGCGAAACTCATCGACCACGGCATGCCCTTGGATCAAGCGCGCGAAGCTCTCGACGAACTGCCGATACAAGTGCACCCGTTCGATC
Source organism: Acetobacteraceae bacterium (assembly GCA_050012615.1). Taxonomy (GTDB): domain Bacteria; phylum Pseudomonadota; class Alphaproteobacteria; order Acetobacterales; family Acetobacteraceae; genus Rhodopila. The sequence continues at coordinate 1,355 of JBEKGV010000131.1, forward strand.
GAGACGCGGCATTCGCAGCCGCGGAACTGCGCCGCGTTACCCGATCCGCCGGGTTATCGTTGGGCGACAGAGCCTGCCTCGCTCTGGCCGCGCATCTTGGCGTGGCGGCGGTCACCTCGGATGGTGCATGGGCCACGCTCGCCGATGGTGTCGCGCGCATCACACTGGTTCGCTGAAGCGTTCACCGTTCCAGACATGTGGTCGAGCAAAATGCGTATTAGCGCACCCACGCGAACCAGGCCTCTGTTAACCCGAACTTCCCGGTGTCGAAAACCATAAATCCCTGACACGCAACGACAATCCTGAATTCTGACCTGTTCTTACTGGCTACAACGTGATCTCCATCAGTTCGAACGCCCTGCGCTGCACCGGTGTCGGCCTGGTGAGCACGGTCAGCGGATAACCCGGCGTGATCGCGGTTATGATGGTGTTGCGCGCCAATGTCGCGAGGTCGGCGAGCAATGTGCGAAAGCTGTGCACCGGCAACCCATCCAAGGTGATGCCGGTGTTCTGCTTGCGGATCGCCTCGGGCGATCGTCGTGCGCTGGCCACGATGCTCTTTCGTAACGACTCGGCCGCCTCCCTGTCAGTGTCATCGAACAGCAGTTGAGCCAGTTTCCGTCGCATGTGCCATTCGAGATAATAGGCCAGCATGCACAGAAAGACGTGCGCGCGGACCCGATCGGCCAGCCAGTGATGCACTGGACGGACGTGAAGATCGACCGTCTTGATACAGCGGAAGGCGCGTTCCACCTGGGACAGGGATTTGTAGCTCCGCACGGTGGCCGCGTCGTCGAGGAGTTCGGCGGCGAGGCTGGTGCGTACTATGTATATGCCGTCGGTGGCGGCTTCGGCGGTGATGGCGTCAGCCTTGCGCATCAAGCTGAACCCCGTATCGGTGATGGCCAGGTCGAAGTGTTTGCGCATCTTATGCTTTTCGATCACGGCGCCGGCGGCGAGCCCGATCGCGGCGGCGCCTCGCAACGGGTTCCGCTTGCGCGATACGGCGGTCTGGATGCGTCCGAGATCGCGCTCGGTGGCGGCCAGCAGGTCCTGGCGTTTGCGGGTTCGCTCAGCGGCGAGATCGGGATTGCGACAAACGATCAGGCGTTCACCGGGAAAATCAGGACTGGTGATGCTGGCCATGTCGCGCTCATCGAACAGGGACAACTGTAAGGCGCCACCCTTCACCAGTTCCTTGATCGCTGGCGCGCGCAACGCCGTGATCCAGTCCAGGCCGGCTGTTTTGATGTCCTCGGTGAGGCGGGCCTGGGTAATCATGCCGCGGTCGCCGACAAGCACGACGTGATCGAGGCCGAAGCGCTGTTTCAACTTCTGGACCTGGACCGCGAGCGTCGTTGGATCACCGGTATTGCCGTCGAACACCTCGATCGCGACCGGACAACCGTCGGGGGCGCAGAGTAAGCCGTAGACGATTTGCAACGTGCCCTTGCGCCCGTCCCGGCTGTAGCCGCGATGAGCCAGGGAGCAGCAACGTCCCTCCATGTAGCTGGAGGAGACGTCGTAAAGTACCAGCGTGCCATTCTTCAGGTGCCGTTTGGCGAGCGCCGTCTCGATGGCGGGCTGGCGTTCGCCCAGCCAGTCGAGCGCGGTGTAGAGTTCGTCCTCGCCGACCTCGCCCAGGCCGAGGATGGTGCCCAGGCTGGAGGTGGCGGTGGCGGGTGCGAGGGCCCTCGCGGCGGCAAGCTTTGAGCCGGGATCGATGATCCGCGCGGCGATCATGGCCAGGACGAGATCGCGGCAACGCTCGCCGGCGGGTCCGATCATGCTGTCGAGACCGATTTTTCGCGCGGTACCGAGGACCAGGGCGGCATGGCCGTGCGGCAGGGAGCGGGTGACGGTGAAGGCATCGCGGTCCGGGGCGATGACGGTGCCGCCTTTCAGTACGCCGCGCAGGCCCTCGATGTGGGCGGTGGGCCAATCGGAGAGATTGCAGAGCGTGCGCTTCCGAACCTTGCCGTTCTCGCGGTAGCTCTCGCGCAGCAGGATGGCCGGTGGCGAATTCCGATTGGGGACGGATTCGATATACATGGCGAAATGAAAGCATGAATGCCCGCAGACGTACAGTCCAAAGATTTATATTACATGGCTACGTTTGAGGGGCGTTTCAGGGGTGATTCGAGTCTTTTCAGTGAGTTGAAGTGTTGGACCGTGGGAAGTTCGGTCTAAAGTGAGCTGCCGGGATCAGGCGATCCTGAGGACGTTGGACGGAGCGGGACCCGTCGAGCCATCCGCCCGCACGACCCGATTACGCCCCGACGACTTCGCCACGTAAAGAGCGGCATCGGCGAGCGAGTGGAGGGCCATGACGCCATCTGTTGGCGAAGTGGATGTCACAACTCCGACACTGACCGTCGCGCCAACCCGTTGGCCGTTCACGAACTCCCCGGCGCCCTGAAAGCCGGCTCGGATCCGATCGGCTATGACAAGCGCTGCCTCGATGCCGCAGCCCGGTAGTAAGACCACGAACTCTTCCCCGCCAATTCGGGCCGCGATGTCGGCGGGCCTCAACGTCCACGACAATCCTGCCGCGAATATCCTCAAAACCTGATCACCCACCGGATGACCAAAGGTGTCGTTGATCAATTTGAACCGATCGAGATCGAGCGCGAGCAAGGAAATGGGTTCTCCATCGACGCGGTGTCTGTCGAATACGCGTTGCGCCCGGTCCATGAAGGACCGGCGGTTCGCGAGGCCCGTCAGGGGATCGATGAGCGCCGCGGCCTTGAACGCTGCCTCCGTGCGCTCCTTGAGCATCATGACCAGGGAAATCGCCCCTACGATGGCATACGCGAGACCGGCAAAGTGTACGACGCCGAACCGGTTGATCGGCGGAAGTGACGCGACGTGCGCCGAAACCCAGACCCCAACGCTCGTAAGGAAAAGGGCGATCGAGAACGTCGTGAGAGCCGAGATCATCAGCCACCGCGCGCGAAGCCTCTCTTCTCGGGCTCGCCAAAAGTCGAGAGCGGCCGCAGCGTAGAGGCATCCGGATATTCCGGTACCAAGCATGATCGCGTACCGTTCGCCACCGTGCGCACCCGATACGGCGAGCACCGTGATCCAAAGGCCAACCCCGACGCAGACCAGAACCAGATTGACGGCGCGACGGTTGAACACGCGAGCCGCGATCCAGGTCAGAACAGCGCAGATGTCGAGAAGCCATGGGCCGACGATGTCGGAAATGACGAATGGCGCCGAACCATGAAGCGCCAGCAGGACGATGCCAACCCCCGATCCAAGTCCCGCCACGGCCCACCAGAGTGCCGCCCACGCCCCGCGATCTTGAAACCAGTACACCAGGACGAGAAGTCCGCTTGAGAACGTCACGAACCCGCCGGCGAATGTCAGAGTTGCCACGTCTAAGGACATGTCGATCCGCGGCGCTCGGGGGAGGCGAGGCGGCGCCATTAGAACGCCAGTTCTCAGGCCAGGCGTCCTACAGACCGGTTACCGTCTCTCGAACCATGTGTGAGTGGCGGACCGGACAGCGGATATTCACTACCGTAGTGCGGCCCGCGTCTTCGTCCCAGCGTGCCATTACTGCCAATACAGTGTAGATAGCGGTGTCATGCAAATCAGGGTTCATTCGTTGGTGTCGCATAGATAGCAGGAAGGGCGTATGAACGCTCAACGTGGACGGGTAACACACTGAACTGACTCGTTTAATTTACTGGTAATGTAGTGTGGGAAATTTAGGGGACGCGGAAGACACCAAACCACTCTCTGCAATTTACTGTACGGTAATTCTCGCAGCCCGACAATGTTTAAATTTGGTTAATCCCCTAATCGCACGCACCCTCGTGACGTTGATATCCCGCGATGCTCGTGGCATGGAGCGCTCATGCTTTACCAGTTTCGATTGATCTCGCTTTGGCTGATATCCGCGGGCTTGGTAGCCGGCCTGTTTGAAGTCTCGGGTCGGTGGCACCGCGTCGGCGCGGCGTGCGTGCTTGTCGGTAGCATGGTTCTGATCGGCACGATCGCCCTTTCCATTCAATGGCAACTTGAGGCTCGCCGAACTTACCGCCTGGCCATGCTTAAGAGGAGAGCCCGTAGCTGAAGTGGCGATTGCTCGGAGGTCTGTAGAGATGCGGGGACGCGGAGGACTTGGCTCGACAGCGTGCCGCGCTCAACCGTTCACACCGGCGTGCCTGCACGAATAGCCAAGGACGGCTCAGCTTCGACCGATAACCTACTGACCAGACTCAATTTAATTACCTACACTGGAGTGGCAGATATTTTGAGGCGTGGAAGACTTGTCGTCTGCACGCTTAATTCGTGCAAACACTGGTACTTCCCGTGAATATCGTGCATCATGCCGAGTCGCTGTTTTGAGGGTGCCGTGGCTAAGCATTGTACGGTTTGTGCCAGCGCGGAGAAGACGCGGATCGCCGCGGAGATGATCGCTGACGGCGCGACTGACACGGCTATCGGTGAGGCGGTCGGGGTGGGCAGAATGTCCGTGTTCCGGCACCGCACAGCCCACGTTCTCGCGCCCGCCAGGGCACTCGCGGAAGCCGCCGGCAAGGGCCGCGAGGTGACGGAGCAGCGCGCCCAGATGCTTGCCGCGGCGGAGGCTGGGGACCCCATGGCGTTCATCGGACTCCAGGGCATCGTCGCGGACCTCAAGAAAGTACATGAGCGGCTTGAGAAGACCGCCGACGCGGCGGAGAAGGATGACCAGCGGCTCGCGGTCGCGTCCCTGAACGCACAGCAGCTCAGGGCAACGGAGGTTCGGGCGAAGATGGGGGGTGTGTGCGGCTATGCACCGCCGAAGGCGGTCCCCGGGGGCGGCACGCAGTTCTCCTTGGTCATGCATTTCGGCGACGGCAAGGACATCTCCATCGGCGGCACGCCCGTAGACTCAGACTCGGTCGCGGACATTGGCCGCTCTCCGCGCGTGATCGAGGGTACGCTGGTGCTGCCGGCCATGGTGGGCGCGACGGACATACCCGACCTGGATGATCCCGGGGATGATAACGCTGAGTTTGACGAGGACGCGTGACCTTCAGCAGTACCCGGCAGTGCTCTAACCCGCCGCAGTCTTGCGGAGCGCCGGGCTCGCTTTGGCTACTTGAGCCGGTGTAGCGTCGCCGGTTCGTTGGAGGCATGAACCGATCTTGCACGTTGTCTCGCACGGTCTGTCGGTATCGGGGCAGATCAATGAGCGTTGGTTTCCCATCATCATGGCTCTCCTGAGATTTGTTGTAGTTTACAACTGCGTAGGGCAGACGGGGCCGGGACCGGCGACAAGCACGATAAAGCTCGGCATGGTAAGTGGGCCTCCAATGGCGGAATGCATCAGGGGCCCACCCCGCCGGCACGCTGACAAAAAAAGACGCGCGGCCGGTGTGGAACGGACCGCGCGTCGAGTTTGGGCGTCAATCAAGTGCGCACAGTATTCGGGCGCGGGACCGATCGGTCTACCGCCGGAAAATACCTATTTCATCGCTGAAAGCCGATTTCCGCATGGCGCATGGCTTCCCTGGCCGGGCGGTTCGGACCGGGAGGTTGAACCTGCGGAAACTCGCGATATTGCTGATCTGCGCGTCCCTGGCGGCTTGCGCGGGCGCCACGGACGACAGCAACACGATCGTTACGCCCGGTGGAAAAGTCGTTCATGCGCCTCCGGCACGTCTGCGGAACGGCAATGGCGTCGGGTGAAGCGGCGGCAGCGGCGGAGGCTCAGAGACATGGCTCGACAACTACCTGCGGAATACTGGCCCCCGAGGTGGCGGGTTTACAACCTTTGTGCACGCCCCATTTTGACGGACGGATTCGGGTCGGCACCGGCCGAAACCTTCGGGCGGCGGGAATGGCAGCTTCCCGGTTCTGCTTGCTCCAGAACTGCCATTCCGCTCACGGCCAGACTCAGCCACCACTGGACATTACGCTGGCAGCGGAAACGGGTCGGCGGCCTGAGCCGTTTGCGTATCCGTCCGCTCCAGCAAACGCCCCACGGTCGTATGGGTCCACGTCCCGCCGCCACGGGGGGTTGGGATGCCCCCTTCGGTCAGCGCTCGCGACCCCTTAGCCGCTCCAACAGACGAGCCCCGGCGGCGGTCAGCGATACGCTCCGCGTTGTGCGATGAAGCAGGCGTACCCCGAGGCGCTCCTCGAGTTGCCGCATGGAGTGACTGAGCGCGGAGGGCGTGACGCCCAATCGCGATGCGGCCACCCGGAAAGAGGTTCAGCGGCGGCGGCGATGAATGCGGTCAGGTCGGCGCGGCTACCGCGCTGCGTCCGACGCTACCAGCCGGCCCTCGGCCGCCTGGCTGTGTGGGTCGTTCCGTTCGCCGCGAGGTGCATGGGCGGCCACCAGCGCCTCCAGCATCCCGATCAGCCGCGCCGAGAGTCCTTCAGGTCCGACACTTTGGGCGGTTACCCGGGCACCCTCCCACAGCAACTGGATTTCGTCAGACAGGCCCTCCGGATCGGTGAGGCCCGCTTCACGGCACAGGCTGACGAGCCGCTCGCGGTGCGCGGACTTGGTTTCGCGGATGACCTGCCTCGCCGGATGGTCCTTGTCCGGCAGTTCGACCGCGGCGTTGGCCAGTGCGCAGCCGCGGTCGGCCTCATTCTCCTTGAAGTCGCAGACATGTCGCAGCCAGGCCAGAAGCTGACCTTTGGGATCACCGACATGCGCGGCCGCGATCGTCTCCCACGTCGTATCGAATTCCCGCGTGAGTTCGCGAAGGCACGCGGCGATCAGGATGTCTTTCGAGGCGAAGTGCCGATACAGCGTCATTTTATTGGTCCCGGCCGCCTCCGCGATCGCGTCCACGCCGACCACATGGATGCCACGGCGGTAAAACAACGCGCGTGCCGCCGCGAGAATGCGCTCGCGCGGGGGCAGATCGCCCGCTCGCCGGGTGGACGCAGTTTTCGCGGGTGGCGCGATCATCGAAACTCGCTCCCTTGACATGTTACTGACCGGTCTGTATCTAGGGGGTGTTACCGCTCAGTTCCATGGGAATCTAGCGCGGACGCAAACCAATTTCCACCCCTGGCAAAAAGGGCACCGCGATGGATGACCGCGAACTGACAATGGCGGGTCTGCTGGCGGATCCGATGACCCTCGCGCTGATGGCGGCCGACAAG
>JBEKGV010000132.1:0-8470 GCA_050012615.1 Acetobacteraceae bacterium
AAATTGAACAGCCGTGCCGCATCCCGGGTCAGTGTCGGGTCGCAGGTGAAGAAGCTCAGATCCGTGTAAATGCGAGCCGTGATCGGGTGATAATTGCCAGTCCCGAAATGCGCGTAGGACCGGATCGCGCCGGCTTCGCGCCGCACCACCAACGATAGTTTGGCATGCGTTTTCAGTTCGGTGAAACCGAACACGACCTGGACACCGGCCGCCTCCATGGTGCGCGCGAGGTTGATATTGGCTTCTTCGTCGAACCGGGCGCGCAACTCGACCATCGCGGTGACCGATTTGCCCGCTTCCGCCGCCTCGATCAGCGCCTTGACGATCGAACTGTCGGGGCTGGTCCGGTACAGCGTCTGCTTCACCGCGATGACGTTCGGATCGCGCGCGGCCTGACGCAGGAACTGCACCACGACATCGAAACTTTCGTATGGATGGTGGACGATGATGTCCTTGGCGCGGATGGCGGCGAAACAGTCGCCGCCAAAATCACGAATTCGCTCGGGAAACCGCGGCGTATATGGCGGAAACAGCAGATCGGGACGGTCATCGATGATCATTTGCTTCACGTCCGTGACCGCCAGCAGTCCAGCCTGGACGTAAATTTCATCCGGTTCGGCGTCGAGCTCATCGGCCACCAGGGCGCGCAATTCCTCGGGCATGGCCGGATCGACGTCCAAATGGATCACCACGCCGCGGCGACGGCGCTTCAGCGCGGTTTCATAGGAGCGAACGAGATCTTCCGCCTCTTCTTCGAATTCCACGTCGGTGTCGCGGATCAACCGGAACAATCCGCCGCCGTTCACCGTGAAACCGGGAAACACCCGGTCGAGGAACATCAGCACCAGCGATTCCAGCAGAATAAATCGCACATGCGCATGCGCTTCCCGCCCCTTTCCCTCCCCTCTCACTTCCTGGGCCGGCAGCCGGATAAACCGGTCGACCTGCGCGGGGAGCGGCAGCATCGCGCGCATGCCCTGGCGATCCTCGGCGCGCACCAGCAGCAGCGCCATCACCAACCCCATATTCGGAATGAAGGGAAACGGATGCGCGGGATCGATCGCAAGCGGGGTCAGCACCGGGAAAACCCGTTCCATGAACCATGCGTCGAGCCAGGTACGGTCGTCGTCCGACAGCGCGCTCGCCTCGCACAACACGATCCCGGCTTCTCGCATCTGGTCCAGCAATTCGCTCCATATGCGCTGCTGGTCGGCCACCAGGGTATTGCCGCGGATCGCGATCTCCGACAACTGCTGCGCGGGCGTGCGGCCGTCCGGGGAGTGCTGCGTGACGCCGGCCTTGGCCTGGCCGATCAGCCCAGCGACGCGGACGGAATAGAATTCATCGAGGTTGGAGGCGCTGATCGACAGGAACCGCACTCGCTCGAGCAGCGGGTGACGTGGGTTCTCCGCCTCTTCGAGGACGCGATGATTGAAGTCGAGCCACGACAACTCGCGGTTGATAAAGCGTTCGGGTCCAAATTTGGGCGTTTCAGTGGACGACGGAGCCACCTCGACCACGAGGGCAGAGGTCACGTCATCCGCGTTCGGTGTCATGCGAAGTCTCCCACGAGCCGGGAACAGGCTAGCCCGATTATCCCGCTATCGGCGAGTGGAGGGGTACGATCAGCTCGGGAATCTCGCTTATACCAATACCTTTATCGTCATGGTCCGGCTCGTCCGGGCCACCTGTCGCGGCACGGTGCTGGTTCAGGTGGCCCGGACGAGCCGGGCCATGACGGATTTGGAAGCCCGTACGTCAATCTTTCGGCCGGCTGGTATTAAACGTCATTCCGCGATGGGCGGAGACGAGTGACCCCGGGCGGCGTCGCCCGTTTCTCCGATGGCATCTATCGCCGCGCGGACCATCGCCGGAGTGACCGTTCGGCGGCGTGAGGCGTTCGCGTCGTGATCCAGCCGCACCACGGCGGCCCGAAGTATTTGCGGGTTCCGTGGCAAACGCATCAGCAAACGGTCATGCAGTGCCTGATCGGCGACAAGCCGCCGCTCGGCCAGCCAATGCAGCAGCAGCCGGCGCATCAGGCCGTCCTCCGGCGCACCTACCTCGACCGCCGTGATCGCACGCAATCGGCTCTCCAGATCGCGGAGGGTAACGGTCCAGCGGGCCGGCGGCAGGCGCGCGGCAAGCAGGACCGGCCGGTCCAGATCATGGGCCGTGTTCAACAAGTGGAGCAAAGCGGCCTCATCAGCACGATCAGCATCGTCGACCGCCGCACCGCCTGGAGACGTCACCTCGGGAAAGCCGGCCAAGGACGGCCCGTCCAACACGTCAGCCCCTGTGCGGCCAGCCCAGATGCGCAAAAGATGGGTTTTGCCGCGATCCGCCTCACCCCAAAGAGCGAGGCGGCGATCCGGCCAGACCTCGGTGCGGCCAAGCCAGGTCCTTGCCGCCTCGTTGGACTCCGCGGTCAGGAAACTCGCCTCGTCGTACGCGGGTGTGGCGGGGATCACCAGTGGAAGCTGGCGCGCCGTCACGCTACGGAGCCTCGGCGGGCGGATCGAGATACAGCGGACTGGCGAGATAACGGCGCAGCCAGAAGCGGGTCAGGACGCCAATCGTGGCCGCGACCGGGACGGCAAGCATCACGCCAACGAACCCGAAGGCCGCCCCGCCGGCGAACAAAGCGAAGATCACCCATACCGCCGGCAGTTCCACCCTATCGCCAAGAAAGCGCGGGTAGATCACGTATCCTTCGAGTAGTTGACCTACGATCAGCACCCCGATCACCACCACCACATGCTTCCAATCCGGAAACTGGGCGAGCGCGAGGCCAATCGCGGTCACGCCACCGGTCACCGAGCCGACGTAGGGAATGAACGACAGCAATCCGGCGGCGAGGCCGACGATCAGGCCCAGATCGAGGCCCGCCGCGGTCAGACTTGTGGCGTAATAGAACGCCAATATCAGACAGCACAGAGCCTGACCGCGCACCCAGGCGGACAAAATTCGGTCCACCTCCGTCGCCTGCGCCGCGATCACGTCTTTATAGCGGTGCGGCACCCAGGACCCGATCATGACGACCATCTTGGGCCAGTCACGCAGGAAGTAGAACCCGAGGATCGGCGTGACGATGGCCAGGGTCAGCACGTTGAAGATCGCGAACCCGCTGGTCACAACCCCGGTCGCGGTAGACAGCAGAAGACTTAACAGGCTGCCGGCCTGGCTGCTGACGAGATCGCGCAGTTTGTCGTTTACAACGTCCGACCCGAAATTGTCCTGCAGGTGAGCGAGTTGGTCGCTGGCCCATCCTTGCAGCAGAAACGCATATTGGGGGATGCGAGTCGCCAGCAGTTTGATTTGTAGTATCAACAACGGATACAGCAGCAAGGCGAACAGCAGCAGGATCGCGATCAACGCCAACATCATGACGGCCGCCGACGCGGGGCGCCGTAAGCCCATGCGGACCAGGCGGCTCGTTGGCGGATCGAGGGCGTAGGCAAGCACCGCGGCCGCGACAAAAGGCGCCAGCACCGAGGCGAACAATTCCAGGGTCAGCCATCCCACCACCAACACGCCGGCGATCAGCCCGAGCCTTTGGGCTCTTGTGGCGTGGATCAGCCGCGGTGGGTTCGCGGGCGGCCCTGGCGGGGGCGATCCGGTGGGCGTCCGGTTTCCACTGTCGGCGACGGCGGCGACCCCAATCTCGCCGGTCCCCATCTCATCGATCCCCGTCTCATCGGCCCCCGTCTCATCGGCCCCCGTCTCATCGACCATGTGCCGCGACCCACACATAGGCGGCCCCGGAAATCAGCGTGGAAACAGCGACGACCCAAACGAGAATGGTGATCAGTATCGGGGCCACCAGATCGAACCCCGCCAGAAACAGCGTCGCCGCGATCAGCACGATTTGCAGCACCGTATTGAGCTTGGAGACATAGAGCGGCCGTATGACTACGTGCTGGCCCAGTACACCAAGCACGATCACACCGCCGACAATCAGCAGATCGCGGAACACAACCAGGATCGCGAGCCAATCCGGCAACTCGCGCACGACCGCCAGGGTCACATACATCGTCACGAGCAGCGCCTTATCGGCGACCGGGTCCAGCAGAGCACCAATGGAATTGCCGCCATAGCGCCGAGCCAGCCAACCATCGACCGCGTCCGACAGCCCGGCCAGCACGAACAGATAGAATGCGAGGGCGAGCCGGTGCTCGACCACCAGCCAAAACGCGAGAGGCACAGCGCAAAGCCGGCCGAACGTGATCAGGTTCGGCGCGGTGAAAAGGCCTGCCGAGGCATTTCGCCCGATTTGCGTTCCATCTGGCATCGGCTGAAAGGCGGCAACCCCCTCATTGCCCGCTTTGGGCGGACCATGGTTGTGTCCGGTCCCGTTTACCGGCTTAGCGTATGGAGGGCTTCCATGGCCAGTACAGATCGGAGCATGGATAGCCCATGTCGAATGAACATTTAACCTATCGCGCGGCTGGCGTGGATATCGATGCCGGCGACGCTTTGGTCGAGGCGATCAAACCGCTCGCGCGAGCCACGCGGCGGGCGGGGGTATTAGGCGGTCTGGGCGGCTTCGGGGCGTTGTTCGATCCGAAAGCGGCGGGATTTCTCGATCCGATCCTGGTTTCCAGCACGGACGGCGTCGGCACCAAACTGCGCATCGCGATCGAAACCGGTCTGCACGGCGCGGTCGGCATCGATCTGGTGGCGATGTGCGTGAACGATTTGGTGGTCCAGGGCGCGGAACCTTTGTTTTTCCTGGACTATTTCGCCACCGGACGGCTGGACGTCACGCAGGCGAAGGCGGTTATCGAGGGGATCGCGACAGGCTGCCGGGAAGCTGGATGCGCTCTCGTCGGCGGCGAAACGGCCGAGATGCCGGGCATGTATAGCGGCGACGACTACGATCTCGCGGGTTTCGCGGTGGGCGCGGCCGAGCGGGACGCGTTGCTGCCGCGTGACGTCCGGCCAGGCGACACGATTCTCGGGCTCGCCAGCTCCGGCGTTCATTCAAATGCGTTTTCCCTGGTGCGGCGGATCGTCGCGTCGAGCGGTCTCGCCTGGACGGAGCCGGCACCTTACGCGCCGGAGCTGTCGCTGGGAGAGGCGCTGATGACGCCGACGCGCATTTACGTCCGCTCCGTGCTGGCACTGCACCGCGCGGGACTGTTGAAAGCGGCGGCGCATATTACCGGCGGCGGGCTGCCCGGGAACGTGCCGAGGGTGCTGCCGGACGGCATGGTGGCTGCGCTCGAGCCAACCTGGCATGTTCCTCCGGTATTCCGCTGGCTGGCACGAACAGGCGGCGTGCCGGTCGAGGAGATGGTTCGGGTGTTCAATTGCGGCCTCGGCATGGTGCTCGTCGTCTCGGATCCCGACGCTGCGACGGCGCTGCTGACCGGGGAGGGCGAAACGGTCTATCGGGTTGGCGTAATCGAGCCAGCCGGCGCGCAGGTGGAGGGAGGCGAGGCGCGTATTTCATTTACCCCGCCCGCTGATTGGCTGGCATGAGACGCCGCGCCGCCATTCTGATCAGCGGCCGAGGGTCGAATATGGCGTCGCTGATCGCCGCCGCACGCGGCAACGCCTACCCCGCCGAAATTGCCCTGGTCCTCTCAAATCGCCCCAATGCGCCGGGTTTGGAGCGAGCGCGCCAGGCCGGGATCAAGGCGCGTGCGATCGATCACCGCCCGTTCGGAACCGACCGCGCGGCGCATGAGGCGGAGATCAACGCCGCACTCGTGGCGGCGGACATCGAGATCGTGTGTCTCGCCGGCTATATGCGATTGCTAACGCCGCTACTGGTCGACGCGTGGCAAGGCCGCATGCTGAACATCCATCCGAGTCTGCTCCCGGCATTTCCCGGATTGCATACTCATGCGCGCGCCATCGCCGCGGGCGTGAAGCTGCATGGGTGCACCGTCCATCTGGTGACCCAGCAGATGGACGAAGGTCCGATCCTCGCGCAGGCCGCCGTCCCCGTGCTGGCGGACGATACCGAGGACACGCTGGCGGATCGCGTCCTCGTGCAGGAACATGTCATCTATCCGGCTGCTCTGGCCGTCTTCGCATCAGGTTGCTCGCCCCGGTACGCTGCGGCGGATGCTGCGCTATTAAATCCCTCGCCGGCCTGAAGTCCGGCCTTGGCCCTTGCCGGAAGCGGCGGGGTTGCCATAGAAAACTCCCGATCCACCGTCGCCGAGGCATTTCATGGCTCACCAACCCTCCGTATTCCGCGGACCCGACACTCAGGAAGCGTTCTTCGCGGACAAGGTTCGTTTCTGGGGCGGCGTCAACAAGGCGATCGTCGGGACGATCATCTTCATGATTCTGTTGCTCGTCGGGATGGCCGTCTTCCTGCTGTGACATCATCTCGCCGGCGTTCAGGCGGCTGGAGGAGCCCGACGGCACTTCCCACGAGCCCGGGAGATTTCGCGGAGCGGGATTACCGGACGGGCGCTTGCACCGCCCGGTGATCCGATCCACAGGTTGCGCCGCCAAGGGCTCCATCGCATGTCAGAGACCTCCGATCCAACCCGGGATTTCATTCGCGACCTCGTCGCGTCCGACCTTGAGTCAGGACGGGCCGACCAGGTCGTGACACGGTTTCCGCCGGAACCGAACGGGTACCTGCATATCGGACACGCCAAATCGATCTGCCTGAATTTCGGCATCGCGGCCGAGTTCAATGGTCGCTGCAATCTGCGCTTCGACGACACCAACCCGGTGAAGGAGGAGCAGGAATTCATCGACGCGATTCAGCACGACGTCCATTGGTTGGGCTTCGACTGGGGCGAGCATCTTCACTTCGCATCGGATTATTTCGAGCAACTCTACGAGTGGGCCGAGCACCTGATCCGCGAAGGCAAAGCCTACATTGATGACACCCCGCCCGACGCGATGCGGTCGCAGCGCGGGACGCTGACGGAACCGGGCCAGAACAGTCCTGACCGCTACCGCTCGGTCGACGAGAACCTGGATTTGTTCCGCCGCATGCGCGCGGGTGAATTTCCCAACGGCGCGCGCGTGCTGCGTGCGAAGATCGATATGGCGTCGGGCAACATGAATTTGCGGGACCCGGTGCTGTACCGCATTCTGCACACCACGCATCCGCGGACCGGCGGCAAATGGTGCATTTATCCGACGTACGATTTCGCGCACGGTCAGTCGGATGCGATCGAGCACGTCACGCACTCGATTTGCACGCTGGAGTTTGAGGATCACCGGCCGCTGTACGATTGGCTGATCGAAAATCTTCCGGTGCCGTCTCGGCCGACGCAGTACGAGTTCGCTCGGCTGAATATCAGCTATACGGTGTTGTCGAAGCGGATTTTGACCCGGTTGGTGTCGGAAAAGCATGTTAGCGGCTGGGACGATCCGCGGATGCCGACTCTGGCGGGCATGCGGCGGCGCGGCGTGCCCGCGGCGGCGGTGCGGGAATTCATCCGGCGCATCGGTGTGGCGCGTGCTTATAGTACGGTCGATGTCGCGCAACTGGATGCAGTGATCCGTGAGGTGCTGAACCCGATCGCGCCGCGACGGATGGCGGTGCTGCGGCCGCTGAAGTTGATCATCGAGAATTATCCGGCGGGCCAGACGGAAACGTTGCAGGCAATCAACCATCCGGACGATCCCTCGGCCGGGACGCGGCCCATCACGTTCGGGCGCGAGATTTATATCGAGCAAGACGACTTCATGCAGGACCCGCCCAAGAAGTTCTTCCGCCTCGCCCCTGGGCGTGAGGTACGCCTACGCTATGGTTACTTCGTGACGTGCAAGGAGGTCGTGCACGGTCCCTCGGGAGAGGTGTCGGAGCTTCGGTGCACTTACGATCCCGCCACCAAGGGCGGCAACGCACCGGATGGCCGCAAGGTCCAGGGGACGCTGCACTGGGCCGCGGCGGCTGACGCGGTCGTAGCGGAAGTCCGGCTTTATGAGCAGTTGTTCAATCGCCCTGATCCCGGTGCCGATGGTGACATGATGGCCGATCTTAATCCGGCGTCGATCGAGGTTTTGTCGGGGTGTTTGCTGGAACCCTCGGTGACGGCGGCGCCTGTGGGCGAGGCGGTGCAATTCGAGCGGCTTGGCTATTTTTGTCGGGATCGCGACAGTAGTGGGGGGGTTCCCGTGTTCAATCGGACTGTCGGTCTTCGCGATACATGGGCGAAAGTCCAGGCGGAAACGCCCAGGGTAGGGCGTAAGGCTGGTGCTGCTCCGCGTTGATGGCGTCGTGCCTCAAAGGCGTGGTCACGATATCCGGAAGCGTAAGAATATTTCACCACGAAGCCACGAAGTGCACGAAGAAGTCAGCCGTTGGTAACCAGGGAACTGAATGATAGTTCCGGCCAAATCGTTATTCCCCGGCTCGTCCGGAGGACCTGTCACGGCATGTGCCCGGCCGGGTGGGGAAGACAAGCGGGGCTATGACGTAGTAGAGAATGTCCACCATCATCCGGTTCGGGTGTTATACCAACCAGCGAATTGATTGACTCTTACC
>JBEKGV010000133.1:0-8449 GCA_050012615.1 Acetobacteraceae bacterium
CGATGAACGCCGATGAACGCAGATGAACGCAGATGGAATTTAAGCCCGCCGCCATGCACCATCACTCGCATGGGGTGCGTAAATCCGCCGTGATCGCTTCCATCATGGCCGAATCAAACCCCTTGAGAGCCAGGACAAGCGCGTTGACCGCGCCAGTGTGCTGAGATGTGTGCATCTGGTAGGGACAAGTTGGGAAATGACGTGTTGAGTGACCCGTGCCGATAGGTCAATCGATTTGATGTCCGAAATAATACCGAATTCTTGCCATGACACATCCGTAATATTAGGGAGCCCAAACCCAACGTTTCTCCACCCGACGTTTGCGATCGCCCGGCCCGCGCCTAAGCTGCCGCTCACGGAAATCGCCGGATGCCGCGCGGACGCGGGAACCCGCCCGCCCGGCGCACCAGGGAAACCGTGCGCGAACACCAAAGGAGGGAACAAAAATGGCTCAGTTCGGCGATTCGAAAGGCGAATTTCGCGGCATCACTTACCGCGACGATGCCGCTCTCAAAGCATGGCTCGCGAAGCGCCCCACCGAAGCGGCGCTGGAGCCGGATTTGCCGGTCATCGATCCGCACCATCACTTCTGGGAGACGCCGGAGCGTGGCCGCTATTTGCTGCCCGAACTCCTGGCCGACCTCGGCGGCGGCCACAACATCGTCTCGACCGTCTTCCTCGAATGCCGGGCGATGTACCGCAAGGCCGGTCCACGGGAAATGGCGCCTCTGGGCGAGGTCGAATTCGTCACCGGCATCGCGGCGATGAGCGCCTCGGGCAATTACGGCCCCTGCCGCGTCGCCGAGGCGATCGTTGGCGGCGGCGACCTCACCGTCGGCGCGCGCGTGCGCGCGTTGCTCGAGGCCGAGATCGCCGGCAGCGGCGGACGCCTCCGCGGCATCCGTCACGGCGTGGCCTGGGACGACAGCGAGGCAGTGGGAAAATTCGCCTCCCGCGTCGTTCCGCCGCATCAGGTGCTCGACCCGAAGTTTCGCGAGGGCTTCGCCGAACTGGCGCCGCTTGGGCTGAGTTTCGAGTCCTGGCAGTATCATCCGCAACTACCGGATGCGATCGACCTCGCGCGCGCATTCCCAAACACCACGATCATTTTGAATCACGTCGGCGGCGTGCTTGGCGTTGGGCCCTATTCGGGACACCGCTCAGAAATCCTCGCCGGTTGGCGCAAGGACATCGCGGAGCTTGCGAAGTGCCCGAATGTCAACATGAAGCTTGGCGGCGTCGGCATGTGCTCGTTCGGGTTCGACTTCCACGAGCGCGACGTTCCGCCGTCGTCCGAGGATCTGGCCGCCGCGTGGCGCCAGTATATCGAGCCGTGCATCGAAGCCTTCGGTGTCGACCGCTGTATGTTCGAAAGCAACTTTCCGCCGGACAAGCAATCGTGCGGCTACACCGAGTTGTGGAATGCGTTCAAGCGGATCACCGCGAATGCATCCGCTTCCGAAAAGACCGCGCTCTACAGCGGCACGGCGGCGCGGGTGTATCGCATGACGGTGCCCTGATCGGACGCCGCGTCCATTGGCGTGGCGGAACGGCCGCCACGCCGGTGAACACAATTCGATGATCGGTTCCGCATCTTGCCAGGGGATATCGCGATGATCCGGTTCGACGACTACGCGACCAAATACTCGTGCATCCATATGCGCCGGGAGAACGGTATCCTCGAGATGCGGTTTCACACCGATAACGGCCCGCTGCGCTGGGGCCTCGGGCCGCATGGCGAACTGCCGGATGCGTTCGCCGATGTCGCGCGAGACCGCGACAATCGAGTGGTGATCATGACCGGCACCGGCGACGAATGGTCCGGCGTACGCGCGACCGCTGGCCAGAGCGCGATTGGTCCGGGACTGACATCCAACGCGTTCGACCGGGTGCATTGGGAAGGCCGGGCCCTCCTGATGAACCTGTTGAACATCGAGGTGCCGGTGATCTCGGCGATCAACGGTCCGGCGTGGCGGCATGGCGAAATCCCGTTGCTGTCCGACATCGTGCTTGCCTCGGACACGGCGGCGTTCCAGGACTCGGCGCATTTCCCGAACGGGCTTGTGCCCGGCGACGGCATGCACATCGTGATGCCTCTGCTGTTGGGCATGAATCGCGGGCGATACTTTCTGCTTACCGGCCAGACGTTGTCGGCCCAGGAGGCGAAGGATCTCGGGTTGGTGGCGGAGATTTTGCCGAGGGATAAGGTGCTGGCCCGTGCCTGGGAACATGCCGAGGTGATCGCACGGAAGCCGACACTTCTGCTGCGCTATACGCGGCTGATGTTTACCGAATATCTGAAGAAGCGGATGCAGGATTTGCTTGGTTACGGGCTGGCGATGGAAGGTCTGGCTCTGATGGAACAGATCGATCAGCCGAAATAGGGTGTTCCCGTCACTCGGCGTGTTCCACCGCGTCCAGAAGCGTTACCCAGGCTTCCGGCAACCCATGGTGCCGCGCTCCGTCGCGCAGCAGCGAAATGTAGCGGAAGGAGGGCCGGCCATCGGTTGGTTTTCCCTTCGCGACGTATGTCATCGCGGTCAACGGCCGGCCGTCCTCGTCTTCCGCGGTCACCCAGGTCGGGCGATAATGTCCGCCGGGTACGCCCTCGGTCGAATTGAGTCGGATCATGTCCCGATTGGTGATCAGGTAGGCCACGCCCCATACTTCATGCCCGGGATCAGGACAGATATTGGCAGGCGCCGCTTTTCCCTTCGGACGTCCATCCAGATTGAAGCGTAAGCGATACCCTTTGACGCACGCCACGCGCCATTCCAGCGGACGCATGCGACGCCGCTCACGAAACGCGTCATCGTGCATATTTGAACCATAGGCGAAATACCAGACTGAGTCCGACGAACGTCCGGTAAGCACCAACCCGTGAAACCGGTAATGCCAGCGTGACAACATCCAGGATTTCGCTGTCAGCCGTCGCAATCGAATTCTCATTGTCCTTGCTGTCCGAAAGTGGCGGGAATCCGCGAAGCCTATCGTTGCTCACCAAGGATATCCAGCGGCCTGCCGGCCATCGGTGGCGCCGTCGGACGCCACCGGCTAACCTCTGCCGCTGGAGCAGGAAAACCCAAGGGAGAGTAGCATGCAATTCGGTGGCGCGATGTTCTTCACCGATTATTCGATGTCGGCGATGGAGCTTGCCCGTGCGCTCGAGGAGCGCGGATTCGAGTCGGTGTGGGCGCCGGAGCACTCGCACATTCCGCTGTCGCGCAAGACGCCGTTTCCGGGCGGCGGCGAACTGCCCAAACAATACTACGACGCGATGGACCCGTTCGTGACGCTGGCCGCCGCCAGTTCAGTCACCAAGACCATCAAACTTGGCACCGGCGTGGCGCTGGTGCAGCAACGCGATGCGATCCAGACGGCCAAGCTGGTCGCCTCGATCGATCAGGTGAGCCAGGGACGGTTCCTGTTCGGCATCGGCGGCGGCTGGAACCGGGACGAGATGGAAAATCACGGCACCGTCTATGCGACCCGGTTCAAGCGGATGCGGGAATCCATTGAAGCGATGAAGGAAATCTGGACCAAAGCGGCGTCCGAGTATCACGGGGAATTCGTCAATTTCGATCCGATAATCGCCAGGCCGAAACCGGTGCGGAAGCCCTATCCGCCGATCCATGTCGGTGGCGCCTTCCCGCATGGCGCGCGGCGCGCGATCCGCTATGGCGATGGTTGGATCCCGACGGCCAGGGGCGACCTGGCCGAGGAGTTGCCAAAATTCCGCGAAATGGCGCGTGAGGCCGGACGTGATCCGGCCGCCATCGAAATCACCTTGTTCGGCCTCGGCGAGAACCTCGACCGCGTGAAGCGCCTCGCGGAACTGGGCGTCGCGCGCGTGGTTCCGATGTTTCCGCCGGAGAAGGCGGATACCGTGCTGCCGATCGCCGACCGGTGGGTGAAAATCATGCGCGAGGTCAACGGTTAGTTCACAGAATCGTTGAAGCGCGACACATCCGGGCGGCATGACCAAGCTTGACCCATAGGCTCTGAATTGAGGTCGGCGCATACCACCTTTCTCGTCATGGCCGGGCCTGACCCGGCCATCTGGCGAGGCACGTGCGGCGATTGATGGCCGGGTCAAGCCCGGCCATGACGCATGAATTGAGGTGCGCGCCCCTTAAGTCAGCACTCCTGGGCTCGATCCGGCCATCTCTGCCAGCGCCGTACTGCGAACGATGGCTGGGTCAGGCTCTACCATAACGGATACGCAATGATAATAACTCGCGCTTTCACGGTGGTGAGTACCGGACGTCCGCGCCCGGATAGTGACGGGAGCTACCTGCCGGTATAGCCTCCATCCCGGCAGTATCCTTCTGCCGGGAACGTAGGTGACCAGGAGGACCGGATGGACGTCGGCATTCAGATGATCTTCTCGACCTATGGCTGGCCGGGCATGAGCGACCGGGAGGCCTGGCAGGAGGAGATCCGGTTGGCGCGGCTGGCGGATGAACTCGGGTTCGATGTCATCTGGTCGGTCGAGCATCACTTCTTCGATTATTCGTTCTGCCCGGACAACACGCAGCTGCTGTCGTATCTCGCGCCGCTTTGCACGCACGCGGATCTCGGAACGGCGGCGATCATCCTGCCGTGGAACGATCCGCTGCGCGTGACGGAGAAAATATCGGTCCTCGATCTGCTGAGTAACGGCCGGCTGAGGCTGGGACTCGGCCGCGGTCTGGCACGGCGCGAATTCGCCGCGTTCCGCGGCACGATGGACGATTCGCGGGAGCGGTTCGACGAAGCGGCGCCGATGATCCTCGAGGCGCTGCGCACCGGCTTCATCGAGGGCCACGGCAAGTTCTACCCGCAGCCGAGGATCGAGATCCGGCCCCGCCCCGAGCGCAGCTTCGAAGGACGCACTTACGCCGTGGCTTCCAGCGATGATTCGATCGATGCGGCCGCGCGTTTGAAAGCGTGCATGCTGATGTTCGCCGATCGGCCGTGGCCACAGCGTCTGCCGGGAATCCAACGCTATCGTGAGCTGTACGCGAAGTACAACGGCGTCGCCGCGCCGCCTCCGGTGACCGCCGATCAGTGCATTTGTGCCGCGACCTCAGACGAGGCGGCCGAACTGGCCGAACGTCATATGGCAAGCTTTGTCGACAGCAATCTGGAACACTACGAGCTGATGAGTACTCATTTCGAGACGGCGAAGGGCTACGACGCCTATGCGAAGAAGTCTCAACTGGCGCGCTCCGCCGGCCGGGACGGTCTGGTGGAGGCGTTGCTGAAGGTAGCGGTTCGCGGCACCCCGGATCAGGTTCTGCGCGCCTACGAGGACCGGCGAGAGCTTCTGGGCGATTTCGAGCTGAACAGCTCCTTTCGGTTTGGCGGGATCCCACTCGCGAAGGCGGAGGCGTCCATGCGCCTGTTCGCCAAGGAGGTTCTGCCGGTGCTCAAGACCTGGGGGCCCTCGGTTGTATCGCCCGAGCCGCTCGCCTCCGCGACCGCGTCCGCCTGACGGTCGCCGCGCCTGGTCATTCCGCGCAAGCGCCCGGGCCAGCCAGTGGTCAGAAGCGTTGAAGCGTGACACATCCAGAGCCGCGGAGTTCTTCGGGCGGTGGGTTTGGTGCCTCTCAGCCCAGGCCGGCCACGCGGTGGGCGGAATCGATCGCGGCGGGGATCGCTGCTTCGTCACGGTCCAGCACCGACAGGCGAGCACAGTCGTCGACGTTGTGTAAGAATTCTCTGTGGCTCTGCGGCTCTGTGGTTGCGCTTGCCTGAGGCCGATTAAGGATTGGTGAATTTGGGTGGGGGGAGGATGGGCCTGGATGGGTCGCGGCGCGGGAAAGCGTAACCACAGAGCCACAGAGCCGCGGAGTTCTTCGGGCGGTGGGCCTGGTGCCTCTCAGCCCAGGCCGGCCTCGCGGAGGGCAGAATTGATCGCGGCGGGGATTGCTGCTTCGTCACGCCCCAGCTCCGACAGGTCACTGTCGTCGATGAGGTCCATGAAATCTCCGTGGGTACTAAGCCGTCAGGACCTCCAGCAGGTGGCCGTTTGGGTCCTTGAAGTAGAATCCGCGCCCGCCGTGACGGTGGTTGATGGCCATGTCATCATTTGAGCGAGGGCCGCTCCCATAGGGAAGGCCTTCATCCTTGACTCTCCGGAAGATCCCTTCGAATTCCGGATCGCTCACTTTGAAGGCGTAGTGGTGCGGTTCGAACGTTGCCCTCGTGTCGAAGTCCAGGACCAGCGAGTCGTTCACCCTGACGGGGGCGAAGTGAGAAACCGATCCTTCGAAACGCAATCCAAAGATGCGAGCGAAAAACCCCGCGGACGCCTCATTGTCGTGCGCCGGGATGATCGTGTGGTCGAGCACAATGGCCATGGGTGCCTCCCTTTTCTCATTTTCCCAAATCCGTGGATGAAGCTGTGGGCTCCAATTGGCGTGACAGCATAGCAGATTCTCGGCATCCAGTAAAAATCCGCGACGATCGGGCTTCGGAGGCCCACCGGCGCCTTGGCCGCATGAGCAAAACAGGAATCCAACCGTATGTCCGCGACCGACGCACCGTTACTGCCGCGGACCCAGGCCGAACGACGAAAGCTATGGCTCGTGTTCGCCGGACTGATGCTGGCGCTGGTGCTTGCCGCGCTGGACCAGAACATCGTCGCGACCGCGTTGCCGCGCATCGTCAACGAACTCGGAGGCCTGGCGCATCTGTCATGGGTGGTGACCGCGTTCATGGTCGCATCGACGATGACGACTCCGCTCTATGGCAAGCTGAGCGACATCTTCGGACGCAAGCCCGCGTTCTTCGTTTCGATCACGATCTTTCTCTCCGGATCGGCGCTTTGCGGGCTGTCCCGCGACATGACGCAACTCATCGTCTTCCGCGCGGTGCAGGGACTGGGCGCCGGCGGTCTGATCACGCTGTCCCAGACAGTCGTCGCCGACCTGGTCACACCGCGGGAGAGGGGCCGGTATCAAGGCCTGTTCGCCGCCGTTTTCGCCACGTGCAGTGTCACCGGGCCGCTGCTCGGGGGAATGATCACCCAGGCGCTGTCCTGGCATTGGATCTTCTATGTCAATCTGCCGGTCGGTGTGGTCGCGCTGGTGCTGATCAGTATCGGACTGAGACGCGGTCCTCATGCTGCCCGAGCGGAACGCGTCCGGCACCGCGTGGATTATCCCGGAGCGTTGCTGCTCAGCGTCACGACCTGTTGTGGCCTGCTGGCGTTGAGTTGGGGCGGCAGCATTTACCCGTGGTCGTCGCCGGTGATCGTTGGGCTGGCCGGCACCGCTGTCGTCTTCCTCGGACTGTTGACGATGAACGAGAGACGCGCGGCGGAACCTCTGCTGCCGCCACGATTGTTCCGCATCCGGATCTTCGTTCTGAGCGTGCTCGTGATCACGCTGTCGGCCATGGGCATGTTCGCGGCGGCGGTGTTCCTGCCGCTGTATTTCCAGTTGGTGCAAGGGGCGAGCCCGACCGAAGCGGGCCTGATGATCTCGCCGATGATGGGCGGCGTGATCGTCGCCTCGGTCGGAGGCGGCCGGCTGGTATCCCACACCGGACGCTACAAGTTGCTGGTCACGTTCGGCTTGCTGGCAGCCACGATGAGTTTCGCGATGTTGGCGTGGACCGCCGAGAGCGGTGGAGGCATCGCGGTCAGCGAAGTCACACTGGTCGCGCTGGGCCTGGGGATCGGCGTGTCATTCCCCAACCTGACGACCGCGATCCAGAACGCGGTGGAGCGAACCGATCTGGGCGCGGCCACGGCGACCTCCGCGTTCTTCCGGTCGTTGGGCGGTGCGATCGGCGTCGCGCTGTCAGGCGCGATCCTGACCGCCCGGCTGCAAACGCTGATGCCGGGAAATGCAAGCATCGGCGAGCGAATGGCGATCGCGAACCACGCGGACGTGGTCTTCGCCTATCGGCACGCGCTCTCAACGACGTTCTTCGCGGGAGCGGCGATTGCCGCGGTCGCGTGCATCGTCGTGGCGCTGTCGCCCGAACGGCCGCTCGGGGCGATGCGACGCGTGGAGGTCCCGCGATCGGATGAGACGATCGATGCGGTCGCCAGGCACGGTGGCGAGGATGCCAAGGGCTAGCATTTTCAGACCAGGATTCCGACAGGTTACGGTGCGAGGCAGCTGCCTTTTTCAGCCGGGATGAGGTCCTGATTGGACAGCATTGCCTTCACACTGAGGTTACGGCAGCGCGGGAGCGGCGGGCCGTCCAAGCGGCCAATGCGCGGAGGCGCAGGCGCGATAGTTGGCGTCCAATTCCGGTCCCATCAGGCGCAGCGCGGCGAGGCGGCGCGCCACATCGCGCACGTAGCGCACCTCAACCGTCGTGAGTGCGCGGCCGAGTAGGGGTTCCTCCCGGTAGGACAGGAACTTCTTCAATACCTGGTAGCCGCCGATGGTATAGCTCCACACCGTGTCAGGGATGTTGCGCCAAAAGGCATCGTCATTGAGATAGACAT
>JBEKGV010000134.1:0-8403 GCA_050012615.1 Acetobacteraceae bacterium
GGGCGGCCTGGTGGAGCGCGACAGTGTGACCCACGCCAGCGCCAGTTCAACCGCAACGACGTTTCGTGTCACCGATGGCACGAAGAGCGTGACAGTCACCTATAACGGGATCCTGCCGGACCTGTTTCGGGAGGGGCAGGGCGTGGTCACCCTCGGCACGCTGCGGCCGGATGGGGTATTCGTTGCCTCCGAGGTGCTGGCGAAGCACGACGAAACTTACATGCCGAAGGAAGTCGCCGACGCTTTGAAGAAATCGGGACATTGGAACCCGGCCGCCGGACCGCCGCCTCCGGCCTCAACCTGGAACGCGGCGGCGGACAAGGGCGTTGGAGGATGATGGGATGGCGAAGAACGCCGTGAACGATAAGGCCGAGCCGGAGGAAGCGAAGCCGGTCCCACCGGCTGTTCAGAAGAAGCTGCCGAAGGAGATCGGCGGCGTGGAGGGGCCCGAGCCGACACGCTACGGCGATTGGGAGCATAAGGGCCGCTGCACCGACTTCTGACGGGTGGTACTGGGCTCTGATTTGGTTTTCGCAGCGGGCCCGATCCCACGACATTCGCGTGTTGTCGCGAAAAGCAAGGCTTTCAACACGGAGAACAACGGAGTTCGCACGGAGGACCACGGAGAAAGTAATTTGGCGCTTCGCGCGGTGCTGGAACACACACCGCCCGAAGCGCCCAAAATTCTTACTTCTCCGTGCGATTCCGTGGTCCTCAGTGGTCTCCGTGGTAAATTTCTTACTTTGTTTGCGCGCGGAAGATGCGCCCCGCGAACCACCATCGTTCAAAATTGCATCGCAGAACACGCTCACCGATCAAGCGGCCGAGCCCTTGTCACGTCCAACGGATGATCAATCAATGGCCCCACTCGCTCCAGGAAACGCACCGTGTGCGGCAACGTCGCGTGTTTATCGAATGCCGCTTCGTCGACCCAACGCGAGTGGATATAAAACAGCCGAGGGTCGCGGATGGAACGATGCGCCTGGATCGCCAGACATCCTTGTTCTTTGCTCGATGGTCCTATGACCTCGCGAAGCGCCGCCGCCAGGGCGTCCGCCTGACCCTCGTGAGCATGGAACCGGGCGAAGATGAACAACTCCATCGCGGCGCGGCGGCCTCTCCGGCTACGCCGCCTTCGCCATTTGCCGCAGCACATACTGCAGAATTCCGCCGTGCTCGTAATAGGCGATCTCGTCCACCGTATCGATCCGGCAGGTCACCGGCACCGTTTCCGTCGCTCCATTTGTCCGGTGAATGACCAAGGTCAGGTCCATACGCGGTGTCAGCTTGTCCAGCCCGGAGATGTCGACCGTTTCGTCGCCGCTCAGGTTCAGCTTCTTCCGGTCCATCCCATCCTTGAACGTCAGCGGCAACACGCCCATGCCGACGAGGTTCGAACGATGGATCCGCTCGAAGCTCTCCACGATCACCGCTTTGATGCCTAACAGGAACGTTCCTTTAGCGGCCCAATCGCGCGACGAACCGGTGCCGTATTCCTTGCCGCCGAACACAACAAGAGGCACACCCTCGGCCTTATAGCGCATGGCCGCATCGTAGATCGGCATCTGATCGCCGGAGGGGAAGTGCTTTGTCATGCCGCCTTCGACATTCGTCAGCAATTCGTTGCGGATTCGAATGTTGGCGAACGTCCCCCGCATCATGATCTCGTGATTGCCGCGACGCGCGCCGTAGCTGTTGAAATCCTTCGCCTGCACCTGCCGTTCCAGCAAATACTCGCCCGCCGGCGAGGTTCTACGGATCGAACCAGCCGGGCTGATATGATCGGTGGTGATCGAATCGCCGAGCTCCGCCAATATCCGTGCGCCTTTGACGTCCTCGATCGGCTTCGGCTCCATCGTGATGCCATCGAAATAAGGCGGGTTCTTCACATAGGTGGAACCATCCACCCAACGATAGGTGGCGCTGTCACGATCGACCTGGATCTGCTGCCACTGCTTCGGCCCGGTACTGACCTCGCCGTAACGCTTGAGGAACTGATCGCGCGACAGGCTGGTGGCGATCACGTCCGCGATTTCCTTGTTGGTCGGCCAAAGGTCGGCCAAATGCACCGGCTTGCCGTCGTTTCCCGTGCCCAACGACTCGGTGGTGATGTCCTGCGTGATCTTGCCCAGAAGCGAATAGGCGACGACCAGT
This sequence comes from Acetobacteraceae bacterium, assembly GCA_050012615.1. GTDB lineage: Bacteria > Pseudomonadota > Alphaproteobacteria > Acetobacterales > Acetobacteraceae > Rhodopila. Next base: position 2,155 of record JBEKGV010000134.1, read on the forward strand.
GGCGGCGAAGCCAGGTAGTTCGCTCGGACGTTGGCGTGCACGCGTCCCTCGAAATTGCGGTTGCCGGAGATCACGGCGGCACCGACCAGCTTGTTGTCCTCGATCGCGTCCACGATCGCGTCATCCAAGGGACCGGAGTTGCCGATGCAGGTCGTGCAGCCATAACCGACAAGATTAAATCCAAGCGCATCCAGGTCGGCGGTCAGCCCCGACTTGTCGAGATATTCTGTCACCACCTGAGAGCCCGGCGCGAGCGACGTCTTCACCCAGGGCTTCGGCTTCAATCCCTTGGCGCGTGCCTTGCGGGCCACGAGGCCGGCACCCACCAGCACCGACGGGTTCGATGTATTGGTGCACGAGGTGATCGCCGCGATCACCACGTCGCCGTGGGTCAGTTCGTAATTTTTTCCCTCGACCTTCACCGACAGGCCAGCTTCGTCCGCGGGAACGCCGAGGCCCTTTGTCAGATCCGCCTTGAACGAGGACGCCACATCCTTCAACAGCACCCGGTCCTGCGGCCGCTTGGGGCCGGCGAGCGACGGCTGCACCGTTCCAAGATCGAGCTCGAGCGTATCGGTGAACACCGGGTCCGCCGCGCCCCCTTCCAGGAACATTCCCTGGGCTTTTAAGTAAGCCTCCACCAGTTCGATCCGATGTTGATCGCGGCCGGTCAGGCGCAGGTAATCCAGCGCCACTTTATCGACCGGGAAATACCCGCAGGTCGCACCATACTCCGGCGCCATGTTGCCGATCGTGGCGCGGTCCGGCAGCGCGAGATTCGTCAGACCGGGTCCGTAATATTCCACGAACTTGCCCACCACGCCCTTGCGGCGGAGCATTTGCGTCACCGTCAACACGAGATCGGTGGCCGTCGCCCCTTCCGGCAATCTGCCGGTGAGCCGGAAGCCAATCACATCGGGAATGAGCATGGCGATCGGTTGGCCGAGCATCGCTGCCTCGGCCTCGATCCCGCCGACGCCCCAGCCGAGCACGCCCAGTCCGTTGACCATGGTGGTGTGGGAGTCGGTGCCGTAGAGTGTGTCGGGATAGGCGAAGTTCGTGCCGGTGTTGGTGCTGGTCCATACCACCTGACTCAAATACTCGAGGTTCACCTGGTGGCAGATGCCGGTGCCGGGCGGCACGACCCGGAAATTGTTGAACGCATCCTGACCCCAGCGCAGGAAACGATAGCGCTCGCCGTTACGCTCGAACTCCACGTCTTCATTCTTTCGCAGCGCATCTCCCGTGGCGAAGACATCGACCTGGACGGAATGATCGATGACCAGATCGACCGGCACCAACGGGTTCACCTTCGCCGGATCGCCGCCAAGGCGTGTGATGCCGTCGCGCATCGCCGCGAGGTCGACGACCGCGGGAACTCCGGTGAAATCCTGCATCAGAATGCGAGCGGGCTTGAACGGGACTTCCTTCGACGAACTGGCTTTCTCCAACCATCCAACGATGGATTTCGCATCTTCCACCGTGTAGCTGCGGCCGTCCTCAAAGCGCAGCACATTCTCCAGCAGTACTTTCAGGCTGACCGGCAGGCGCGAAAAATCACCCAAAGCTTTCGCCGCCTCGGGCAGCGAGAAGTAGTCGTACGCCTTGCCGCCAACCGTCAGCGTGCGCCGCGTTTTCAGAGTGTCGTGCCCGATGGATGTCATGCCGATGATCCCGTCCGCTGGTCAGGCGGTGGGCGGCCCCAAAGGGTGACCCCAGAACCGCCATTGTCCTGTTCACTCGCCTCGGGCTTAAACCATACCGGGGTTCGGTCGTCCATCGGCCACAAAAGGAAAGGACATGCCGTGCTGCGGGCGGAAGGCCTCACGGCGATCAGGGGCGAACGGCTGATATTCCAGGACGTGAGTTTCACGGTTGCCGCGGGCGGGGCGCTGATCCTGTCCGGCCGCAATGGCGCGGGGAAAACCACATTGCTGCGGTCGCTGGCCGGGTTGGCGCGGCCGGAGGCAGGCCGATTGTTCTGGAACGATACCGATGCTCTGGCCGACCGCACCGAGCACGGCGGCCGCGTCGCACTGCTCGGCCACCAGGACGCGTTGAAGCCTGGCCTGACCGCGGCGGAGAACCTTGCTTTCGCCGCGAAATTGTCCGGCCGGCCCGTTAGTGCCGCACTGGCCGATCTGGGTTTGGAGGAACTGGCCGAATTGCCGGTGCGAATGCTGTCGGCGGGTCAAAAACGCCGGTTGGCGCTGGCGCGGGTCAGCCTGGCGGCCGGACCGCTGTGGTTGCTGGATGAGCCGACGCATGGGTTGGACGATCTGGCGATCGACCGGCTGGGTGCGTTATTGGCGAGGCATCGCGACGCAGGCGGAATGATCGTGGCGGCGACCCATGTGTCCCTGCCGTTGCCAGGGGCCGAGACGTTGCGATTGAACACCGTGTAATGACGGAGGACCCGACATCGCCAGGTCAGGATCCACGGGCGGAATGGCCGCGATGACGGGCATGCTCGCCATCCTGGCCCGCGAGTTGCGACTGTCCGTTCGTCACGGTGCCGACACGCTCGCCGCGGTGCTGTTCTTCCTGTTGATCGTCTCGCTCTTCCCTTTCGCCATCGGCCCAGCTCCCGAAGTACTGGGTCGCATGGCGCCGGGGATCATCTGGGTTTCGGCGTTGCTGTCGGCATTCCTGTCGCTGGATCGTCTGTTCGGCGCGGACTTCGAGGACGGGTCGCTCGACCAGTTGCTGCTGTCCGGCGTGTCCGGCATTGGCATCGCAGCGGCGAAAACTCTGGCGCATTGGATCGTGACCGGCGTGCCGTTGTTGTTGGCCGCGGCGCCTCTGGCGATCATGCTGCGCATGCCGGCAGAGGCAATCCCCGCGTTGTTGGCGGGATTGTTGCCGGGGACCGCTCTGCTGTCATTGTTTGGCACGGCTGGTGCCGCGATCGTCGTCGGGGCGCGCCGCGCCGGAATGTTGTTGCCATTGTTGGTGCTGCCGCTCGTCACGCCCGTGCTGATTTTCGGTGTAGCGGCGGCAGACGCAGCCGCGACTGGGCAGTCGCCAAGACCGCATTTATTGTTGCTGGCGGCGCTTCTGATGGCGGCGCTGCCGTTGTGCCCGCTGGCAGCGGGTGTGGCGTTGCGCGCCGCCTCGGAATAGCACGACTTTCGGACACTGCATCACTGGAAAATACGCGTCAGCTTTCCGAACACCGACGCGAACGGGGTATCTTCATACGAAGAACCCGTGTGGTTCAGAGCGTTTCGCCGCTCCTCCTCCCGCGCGACCTCTCGTTCGGACCGGGCGATTTCCCGATCATACGCCGCGCGGCTCATTTCGTGCCGGTCCGCCTTGACCGCCAGAGCTCTCCGTTGCTCCTGCGCCCAGGTCATCAGATCGCCATAGCGGTAGTATGGGCGAACATAGGTGTTCGCGGCCTGCGTGCGACAGTCGCTTTGCAGCACGAGACTCCTTGGATAGGTGGCGATGCACCGGGCCTTCGCCGCCAAATAGTGTTGTTGCGCGTCCGCGATGTCAGCCTCGGGCGACGCGCTGCACGCGGCGAGAGCAAGCGTCATCACGGGAAGCGTACGCACGATTCTCTTCAAGGCAACTGCCCCACTTTCGCGAAACCGAGGACCACACACAGATAATTATTGGATCCAACGTCCAACGAGAACGGCAACTCGGCCCTGGGTCAAGCCCAGGCCCGAGGCTCGTTCGCGACCGCGATGGACGTAGATAATTTGTCACGAATATTGACCGCGACCAGCAACCACCCACTACCGGCGCACGAAGGTCCAGTACATCGGCGTCCGTCCCGCGCACAGCGCCTTCGCCTCGTACCGGGTCGGCGGCCAGCCCATCGGCCGAGCCTCCGCCGGAGGCGGTGCGTCGAACAACTCCTGTGCCGACATGACCGAGCGAACCCAGTCCTGATAGGTGGGATCGTCGCTGGCCACGCGCCACACCCCGCCCGGCTTCAGCACCCGGGCAAGCAACGGCAACATCGCCGGATGCACGAAACGCCGCTTCGCGTGCCGTGCCTTCGGCCAAGGGTCGGGAAACAGCAGGAACACGCGATCCAGGCACCCGTCCGGCAACTTCGCCAGCAACACCCGCGCATCGTCCGGCCAGAGACGCAGATTGCCCGGCAGCGTTTCATCCGCCTCACCGCCTTCCGGCACCAGCCGCGACAGCAGCGAGCAAATCCCGTTCTCGAACACCTCGCAGGCGATCAGGCCAATCCCGGGAAACGCGGCAATCTGTGCCAGTGCATGCTCGCCGCCGCCGAACCCGATCTCGAGCCATAGCGAAGCCGGCTGGACAGCGAACGACCCCCACGGATCGTCCGGATCAATCAACAGCCTCGGCAGGGTCACCTCCAGCAGCAGTTCCTGCCGGGGACGGAGTTTGTGGCCGCGCGAGCGACCGTAAAGCCGGTCGGGCGGCGGCTTTACCGTCCTAACGCCGTCTTCAACGCCGGCACCAGATCGGTCTTTTCCCACGTGAACGTGCCCTTCGCCTCGTCCGGCTCGCGGCCGAAATGGCCATAGGCCGAGGTCGGCACATAAATCGGCCGATTCAAATGAAGATGCTCCCGAATGCCGCGCGGCGTGAGGTTCATCACGTCGCGCAGTACCTTTTCCAACCGCAACTCGTCCAGGTCCTTGCCGGTGCCGTGCAGGTCGACATACACCGACAAAGGGTGAGAAACGCCGATGGCGTAGCTGATCTGCAACGTGCACCGGTCCGCCAGCCCAGAGGCCACGACATTTTTCGCCAGATAGCGGCAGGCGTATGCCGCCGAGCGATCCACTTTGGTCGGGTCCTTGCCGCTGAACGCGCCTCCGCCGTGCGGCGACGCCCCGCCGTAAGTGTCGACGATGATTTTCCGTCCCGTCAGTCCGCAATCTCCGTCCGGCCCGCCAATGCAGAACTTGCCCGTTGGGTTGACGTAGAACTCCCGCTCCGGCGGCATCCAACCCTGGGGCAGCGTCGTCTCCACCAGCGGCCACAACATTCGCTTGATGTCGGCCTGCTCCAGATGTTCCTCGTGCTGGGTGGACACGACGACCGAGGTCGCGCCAACCGGCTTGCCATCGACATAGCGCAAGGTCACCTGGCTTTTGGCATCCGGCAGCAAGCCCAGTACCGAGTGATCGCCCGCGACCCGGCGGTCCCGCATGGTGCGGAGGATTTCGTGCGCGTAATAGAGCGGCGCCGGCATCAGGCCCACCGTTTCGCGGCAGGCATAGCCGAACATGATCCCCTGATCGCCCGCGCCCTCATCCTTGTTGCCCGCGCTATCCACACCCTGCGCGATATCGGAGGACTGCGAGTGCAGTAGCACGGTCACCTCGGCGTTTTGCCAATGGAACCCCTGCTGCTCATAACCAATGTCGCGAATCGCCATGCGCGCGAGATGCGTCAGCAATTCGTGCGTCACCGATTCGGGTCCGCGGGTCTCTCCCGCGAGCACGACACGGTTGGTGGTAACCATCGTCTCACACGCCACGCGAGCGTAAGGATCCGCCGCGAGGAAAGCATCCAGGACGGTATCGCTTAGCCGGTCGGCGACTTTGTCGGGATGCCCCTCGGAGACCGACTCAGAGGTAAACAGATACTCACCGGTATCACGCATAAGGACTGTCTCCGAGGCGGCGCCGAAGTCATGGCCAGGTTACGATCAGGACCGGCGGTGTGTGGCGGAACGGAATGCCAGGGTCAAGGCATTCCCGCGCGACGCCGGCGACGCGATCAACATCATTCGTCGCGCGTTATGCGACTGAGCCACGTCCGGTTTCAGAGTCGTTTCTCGAAATAATACCGGCGGATGCCACCCCCGACGGTCTTATTGCTGGCCTGCTCCGCGATCTCCTCGCGCACCAGCAGGTAGGCCGCCCGCCGGTACAATTCCAGCGCCGCGGGCTGCAGCTCCGATGTGCTCAGTTCAAGGCAACGGCCTCCAAGCCGTCGGCTCTCTGCTTCGGCGAAGAGGAGCATCGAGCGAGCAATTCCACCCCGCCGAGCCGATGGATCGACGTACATCCGGCGCAGTTCCATCGCTTCAGGACCTGTCCGCTCCAGACCGAACATCCCGACGATTTCGTCGGTTCGTTGTGCGACCCAGAAGCCGCCGCCACGCTCGCCGTAATACGCGGTAATCCGCGTCATTTCTTCGACCAGCGATCGGGCGATATAAGCCTCGAACACATCGCGTAAGCCCAGAGGAGCCAACTGCCGGTTCACCAGGACGAACAGATCCCGGACCGCGATCGCATC
>JBEKGV010000135.1:0-8369 GCA_050012615.1 Acetobacteraceae bacterium
ATGCGGCTGCCGGTGTCGATCAACGCGGTGGCGATGATGGTCAGCGAGCCGCCTTCCTCGATGTTACGTGCCGCGCCGAAAAACCGTTTCGGCCGCTGCAATGCATTGGCGTCCACACCGCCGGTCAGCACCTTGCCGGATGACGGCACCACGGTGTTGTAGGCACGGGCGAGACGCGTGATGCTGTCGAGCAAGATGACCACATCGCGCTTGTGCTCGACCAGACGCTTGGCCTTTTCCAGCACCATTTCCGTGACCTGCACGTGACGCGTCGCAGGCTCGTCAAACGTCGAGGCCACGACTTCGCCTTTCACCGAGCGCGCCATGTCGGTGACTTCTTCCGGCCGTTCGTCGATCAGCAGGACCAGAAGAAAGACCTCGGGGTGATTGGCGGCGATCGCGGCGGCGATGTTTTGCAGCATCACCGTTTTGCCGGTGCGCGGCGGTGCCACGATCAAGGCGCGCTGTCCCATGCCGATCGGCGAGATCAGGTCGATCACGCGTGGCGTATTGTCTTTGGTCGGCCCTTTGGCCACTGACTGAAAATTCTCCATTTCCATTTTCAGCCGGCGATCGGGATAGAGCGGCGTCAAATTGTCAAAGTTGATGCGGTGGCGCACCGCGTCCGGCGGCTCAAAATTGACTTGTTCGACTTTCGCAAGTGCGAAGTAACGCTCACCGTCTTTTGGGGCCCGGATCTGGCCTTCGACGGTGTCGCCGGTGCGCAACGCGTATCGGCGAACCAGGTTGGGACTGACGTAGATGTCGTCGGGTCCGGGAAGGTAATTGGCTTCAGGGCTGCGCAAATAGCCGAAACCATCGGGCAGAATCTCGAGCGTCCCTTCACCCAGAATGATCTGATCGGATTCAGCGAGGGATTTGAGAATTGAGAACATGATGTCCTGCTTGCGCAAGGACGACACATTTTCAATTTGCAAGGATTCCGCGAAATTCAGCAGCTCGGCGGGAGTTTTGGTTTTTAGTTCGGCGAGATGCATTGTCGTCTCTCGAAGTGTGTCATTGGTGCTCTCTCACTGGGAGTTTAGGCGTTGGAAGTTTAGGGCCGGGGAAATTTCGTTATCTGGGAGTGACTTCGTTGCCGAAATGGCGATGCCCCGGGAATGGCGATGCCCCAAATGTCCGCGTCGGAATGGCGGCGTCCCGGATGGCGGTCACGCACCGGGTCGACCTTGTGACGGGCCAGTTATGTTCGCCTCTTTTATGTTTGGCGGGGGAAACCACGCAGCCAGGATGTTACGTTGGATCATCGACGGCCGCGCTTCGGCGGGTTGTTCATTTCGCGGCGACCGATTCCAGCCTGGTTGGCGCATCACTCTTCAGGAGGTGTGGTTGTGATGGGGATTTCTCGGGCCTCGGGCTGGTCGCCCATTCCCGGCGCCCGAATTTCGGTTTCCTCGGTCTCGGGAGTGGCGATCTGGGGCATTTCTTCCCCATTCTGGTAGCCGGGACGGTAGCGTTGCTGCCCGCCGCCTTGCTGGCTGCCCCCTTGATGGCCGTTTACCTGCCCGGATCCCTGACCCTGTTGCGCGGCGGCCTGGTTCATCAGGTTCAGGACACGGAAATAGTGCTCGGCGTATTGGAGGTAGCCCTCGGCCATGACACGGTCGCCGCCGCTCGTCGCGTCACGCCCCAGTTGCAAGTATTTCTCGAACAACTGCTGCGCCGTGCCGCGGACTCTGATGTCCGGGCCGTTGCTGTCGAAAACATGGTTCCGATTGAGTGGGACACCGCCGCCCGCGTTGTGGCGCATTCCGCCGCCACCACCGCCGCCGCCGCTACCCCCGCCGCCACCGCCGCCAGAGCGATGGTTGCGGCCACGCATGCGTTTCATGTTCATACTGTTGCCGTCGTGCTTTCTCGTTGTGGCGCGGCATGAGGGGCGCGGGACCGCGATGGTAGGGTCCCAAGGGTAAGTCCCCCGGCCAACCGCAATTCTTCGGCGTTGGTAAGCGCATTGCCTCGGCCAACTTAGTTGACCCCAGGCGTTCAGACACCGCCGCTTATGGCGACTCGGTCTCCGATCACACTATCCCGGTTACATGGTGGTGCCAATGGGTATTTTCAGGGGTGAGGATGAAGAATAATCGCCCTTGTGGTGCCCGAGAGGTCAGGGCGGGCCTCGGTTCGGAACCCGGCCGAGCCGGCAAGCGTCGCAACAGCGTCAAATTGGCCAAATCCAAGCTCCAGGACCGCCGTGCCGGATGGTGCGAGAAGCCGCGCGAGTGTGGCGATAATAGCACGATACTCGGTCAATCCGCATTCCCCGCCGTCGAGAGCGACGCGCGGTTCGTGGTGAGCGACCTCCGGCATCAGAACGGCAAGCTCGGCCGTCCCGACATAGGGCGGGTTGCTCAGCACCAGGTCGAACGGTCCGCTGACAGAGCCAGCCCAATCGCCGCACACGAAGGCGGACCGATCGGCGAGCCCCAGCTCGTGCGCGTTACGGCGGGCGAGACGAGCGGCCATCTCGGACCGGTCGATGCCCACCCCAAACGCGAGCGGCCGCTCGCACAGGAATGCGAGCAATAAACAACCGGTACCGGTGCCCAGATCGAGCACGCGGAGTGGCGCCTGGGCATCGAGTTTAAGAGCTAAGGCGGCCTCCACAACCGTTTCCGAATCGGGGCGGGGGATCAGCGTCGCGGGCGACACGCGGAACGGCAGGCTCCAGAATTCTCGCGAGCCCAGAATATATGCCAGCGGCTCGCGCGCAGCCCGGCGGCCGATCAGGGTTTCGAAATTCGATGGGATGGCCCTGGCCGCCAAATCTCGGATCAGCTCCTCGACGGATCGTCCTAAAGCATGGGCGAGCAACAGTCGGGATTCAAGGCGGGGATTTTCGATGCCGGCCGCGGTAAGGCGACACGCGCCCGCGTTGATCATCTCGGCGACCGTTTCGCCCCGCTTTTCAGCGGTCAAACCGCCAGCCCGGCGTGCACCGCGCAGCCTCGCAGAAACCCGGAGAGCGCCCGGTGGAAATCCGGTTCGTCCAGCAGAAACGCGTCATGGCCCTTGTCGGTTGGAAAATCGACAAAGGACACGTTCGCGCCGGCTCGGTTCAGCGCACGCGCGATCGCCCGGCTCTCGGCTGTCGGATACAGCCAGTCGGACGTGAAGGAAGCCAGCAGGAACCTGGTCTTGGTGCCGCGGAACGCGTTGGCCAGGTCGCCGCCATAGTCCGCCGTCAAATCGAAATAGTCCGCCGCCCTTGTGATCGTCAGATATGAGTTGGCGTCGAAACGCTGCACGAACGTGCTGCCCTGGTGGCGAAGGTAACTCTCCACCTCGAACATCTCACCGAACAGAGCGATGGCCTCGGAGGGGCTTTTGGGTGCGTTTTGCAGCCGCCGGCCGAATTTTCGGGTCAGCGCCTCCTCCGACACATAAGTGATATGGGCACACATCCGCGCGACCGCCAGTCCCTGGGCCGGAATCCGTCCGGTTCTCCAGTACTGGCCGTCGGCCCAGTTTGGGTCGGCGAAAATGGCCTGGCGGCCGACTTCGTGGAAGGCGATGTTTTGCGCGGAGTGATACGCGGCGGTGGCGATCGGAAGCGCCGCGAATACCGCGTCCGGATAGGACGCGACCCATTGCAGCACCTGCATCCCGCCCACCGAGCCGCCGAGAACGGCGAACAGGCGCTCGATGCCAAGATAGTCGGTCAGTTGTTTCTGCGCTCGGACCATGTCGCGAATCGTGACGGCGGGAAAGTCGGTACCCCAGCGCTCACCCGAGCCATCCGGTTTGGTTTCAAGCGGGCCGGTCGAACCCATGCAACCGCCCAGGATGTTGGCGCAGATGACGAAGAACCGGTTCGTGTCGATCGGCCGGTCTGGTCCGACGACGTCGGCCCACCAACCACGCCGCCCGGTGATTGGATGCGTCCCCGCGGCATATTGGTCGAGGGTCAGTGCATGGCACAGCAGCACGGCGTTGGTTTTCGCGGCGTTCAGGGTGCCATAGGTTTGGTAGGCGACCGTGTGGCCGTCCAGAGTCACCCCGCAATCCAGCGCGAACCCCCCGTCGAAACGGACGTGGGTGTGGTCGATGTGAGGCAGGGTCGCGAGTTCATCCATGGCGACGTTGAAATAGGACGGAGGGTGCGGTGCCGCAATGGTGGCGACGGGGGCGAGATCTTCCTACCGGCTTTCGGAAACCTCGTTTCTCGCCAGGTTGATCGCTGGGTACCTGGACAGACGATGTCGGTCAGGTGTGGGCCACGCGCGGCGATGTCGACCTGTGCGGCTGATAAAACCGGCCAAGCAGGTCGGCGAGAAGTTCCACGAACCGCTGCACCTCCGGCGCCCGGTCATTAGGCCGCCCGATGATCAGCCGGAATATGCTGAGATTGGATTCCCCGGGTGCATCCGCTTCTTCAGTCCCTTCATGCGATGCCGCCCGCTGCAGGAGCTTGAATCCGAACCATTTTAAGAGACGCATGCTTTGACGATTGGTGGCGACGACCAAAATGGAGGTGTCAGGCGGCAGCGTGCCGCTCAGATCGCCATCGTGGGCAAGCTTCTCCAAAGTCAACGCCACATGCAGCAATCCAGTGAGAATAAGGCCGAGTTGCAATTCCAATTCGCTTATGCGCGGCGCCTTGGCGGGCCGTCCGCTCACCAAAAGCCGTAGGACCAGGAGACACGGTGCTGCGCCTCGCCCGGCGCTACCAAACAATGACCCAGGCTGCTTTGTGAGCGCCCGCACAACGTGTTCGTCAAGTTCCAGTCGCCGTAAATCAACCCGGACCAGTCGACCCGCCTGCGCCTGGATGGGAAGCAGTACGCTGAAGAATGTGCGACCGGCGCATTTGTCGAAAGTTGCCCCCATGAGTCCGTCAGGGAACATCTTCAGCCACTGGCTCAGTTCCTTCATCTCCCATTCTTGCCAGGTTCGGTCCACGATCCCCCAGACCCGATCGGAATAGATCTGCGCGGAGTAGCTGGCGATACGCCGTTGAATGCGCATACGCTCGTCGGCAGGCATATCGGCGCGGATCATCGGACCAAACGCAGTGCGCTGTTCCAGCCTCGTGGCCAGTTCATGCCTAAGCCAATCGGCCGCCGCTTCGACATCTCCGGCGCTTCCGCTGTCCAGTTTCCGCAGTCGCTTGCTCAGACTATTGAAATGGTAGCCAAGCCGGGAACGACGCATCCGCACGATACCGCGCGTGACGATATAAAGTGACAAGAAACCAAGAATGGACCTCTCGACGTCGTGGTGCCAGGCCTCGTAGCCTGGAATGCCAATCGTGCTGGCCAACCAATCCAGCCACGCTGCCACGACGATGCCGAGGCTGCCGACGACAAATTCCACGTAGGAAACGGCGATGTGGTACCGTTCCAGTTGATGGTATAGTCGGTAGGCGATGCGGTAAATCGCGTTTCCCATGCGCGGGGGCAACCACAATCGCCTCTCGCGCGCTGTCGGCATCGGCGGCGACGTCTTCGTTTCGTCTTCTTGCCGGCGAGCGTCGGCCACCGCGCTGGCGCGCCATTTCGCCTCTCGCTGGATGTCGACAATATCCGGGTCCTGGAGGGGGATCAGGGGGATTTGACTAAATTGCCTGAGCTGCATCGACATCGCGGAGAATTCTGGATTTCTATCGGCGTCTCGGCCTTTCAGCACTGAAATTGAGACAAAACTGTACAGGTGTCGTCGAAGCATCGCCGCTGAAACGGCGTCTCCTTTCCCCATATAAAACAAGTCCAGGAAAAGTACCGGTTTCTTGGTGTGGTCCAGCGCCGGTTGAACGTAATCAAACTGGAGCGGCCTGGCGAACCGCAGCCATGCGCTGTAGCGACGGTAGGTATCCAGGCCGGCGTTGTCGTAATCCTCCGCGATTTCCTCGAAGGTCATGTTTTTTGCCGGATTGTTAGCCTCGAAAAAGACGGCGATCCCGTCCTCGAGAGCCGGCGACGACTGGGGAAAGGCTTCCATTGCCCGCCGCTTTATTTCTGCTTTCACGGCTGCCTGAGTCACGTATTTCCGAAATGGTTTGTAAACAAAAAAATAAATAGCCTGAACTGAAGAGGCGAACCCGGCCTGCAGGTGTTCCGGACCCGAGGTCACGCCAATGACCAGCCCGCCGACGATCTCGCGGGTGCTCTGCCGGGTAAGCGCCAGAACAAATTCGATATACGGGCCAAATCGCTCCTGTATCTCTCGGTCGCCGTTGAGATCCAATATCCTAAGAAAAGCTTCGAACGGCTCCTGCTCGTCCGGATGCGGAAAGGATGTCTTGTAAACCTCATAAATTGCCTCGAGGCGAGGTAGATCGTCACGGTTCAGCTTCTCAAATATCAAGGTTTCCCGCGTGACGATGTCCATTTCGCAGCGCTCCCGGGGCATTCAGGCGACTGTTAATCGCTCTCTCGACGCGATTAGATCAGGCCGCGCCCCCAACTGTCTGGCGCGACAGTAGAGGGAACGTCCCCATTCCTACAAGGTGCCAGGAAGTCAATAAGCAATCTGTTCAATTATGCAAGTCCATGACGCTTCGCGATGACAACCCTAGACGGTGAACTGTTCAACTATAATTCGCTCTGACAGCCCCTGGTCCGGATCGAACAGAACCGTCACACTGACGCTCCGGTCCTCGGCGACGGCGACGGAAATGACATCCCGCACTTCGGTGAAATCCGCCACCGCCGCGGTGGGGCGCTTGTCGGTTTCCAGCACTTCGAACAGAACCTCCGCCGTACTGGGCAGCAGCGCGCCGCGCCAGCGCCGGGGCCGGAATGAACTGATGGGCGTGAGGGGCAGCAGGTTCGCCGACAGCGGCACGATTGGACCGTGCGCGGACAGGTTATACGCGGTCGATCCGGCCGGTGTGGATATCAGCACACCGTCGCACGACAACTCCGCCAGCCGCACGCGGCCGTCGATCGTGATGCGGATTTTCGCCGCCTGGCGTTGTTGCCGCAGCAAACTGACTTCGTTGAATGCCAGCGCCTCATGCACCGTGCCCTCCGACGTTACCGCCGTCATCCGCAGCGGATGCAGTTCCGCCGCCTGGGCCCGGTCCAGCCGGCCCGGCAGATCATCGGCGCTGTAGGTGTTCATCAGGAACCCGACCGAGCCGCGGTTCATCCCGTAAACCGGAATTTTCCGGTCCAGCACCCGGTGGACCGTCTCCAGCATCGCGCCATCGCCGCCCAGAGCGACCACGACCTGCGCCAAATCCAGCGAACAGTTCCCGTATCGCCCGACGAGTTGCTGCAACGCCTCCTGAGCGACCGGAGAGGTCGCCGCCTCGAAAGCAATCCGGTCGGGGGAAACGGCGATCAAACGCGTTTCCGATGTTCCAGCACCGGCATGTCGCGCCGCACGCGAGCCGTGACTTTCGGATCAAGCCGAGCCGTGGCCCAACCCGTGCCGTCAGACACTTTGGCGACGGTGTGACCCCACGGGTCGGCGATCATCGAATGCCCGTAGGTGAACCGCGCCTCGCCCTTGCCCTCAAGGTGCTTGCCCCAGGTAGCGGGTGCGGCGAACCAGCATTGCGTTTCGATGGCTCGAGCGCGGATCAGCGCTTCCCAGTGATCCTTGCCGGTAGCCAGCGTGAACGCCGAGGGCAGGAAGATCAGGTCGGCGCCTTGTTCTCGCAACTTCCAGAACAGATCCGGAAAGCGGATGTCATAACAAATGGCACAACCGACGGTGATATCGCCGGCCTGATAGGTCACGACCTCATCGCCGGCACCATAGGTGTTGCTTTCTTTGTATCCGGTGCCGTCCGGAGCGACGATATCGAAGAGGTGCATCTTGCGGTAGCGCGCCAGCTCGGTTCCGTCGGGATTGAACACGACGGTGGTATTGAAAAGTTTCTCCGGCCCTTTCTCGATGATCGAGCCGCCGTGCACGTGAACGTTGTGCCGCCGCGCGGTCTCCCGCATGAACTCGTACGCCTCGCCGCCCGGTTCGTTGGAGCCTTTCGCGGGCAACGTTTCGGCATTGGCGTTGCGCTGCGTCCGGTCGCCGCCGAGACTGTCCCATACCTCCGGCAGCGAAACGATGTCCGGTTTATCCTCGGCCACCGCCGCCTCGATCAGGTGGTTCGCCTGGGCGATATTGCCGGCCTTATCGGCGCCGGGGTTCATTTGCACGACCGTGACACGCATTCGGACCTCTCCCGCGACGGGGCATGGGCGGGAGAGAAGCGGATCGGTGGGCCGCTGGCAAGGCGGGCCATTCTACCTACTGCGGTCAACTCGTGACTAGGGATCATAGGGCGCCATGGTCGGGCTTGGGCGGTCAAGGCGGTGCCCGAAATCTGGGGATGGTAATCAGATTGCTGCGAAGAACTCGTCGTCCAGGCTGACCTCCTCGACCTGAATCACTTTCAC
>JBEKGV010000136.1:0-8285 GCA_050012615.1 Acetobacteraceae bacterium
TCTGGTCCGTGCCCTGGCACAGATGCCAGATGCGATCTCTAACTGACATTCGATCGGTAAAGGTCAGGATGCGACCATGCCAGGATCCGCCGACGACATGTTACGCGGCACCATCGCGGCGGTCCACGGGGCTGTTGTCGACGTAGCGTTCTTGAACGGGAAGCTGCCGCCGATCAATGACGCGTTGCGGATCGAATGGGACCGGCCGGGTGTGCTGCTGGCCGAAGTGCAGAGCCATCTCGATGCACAAACCGTGCGCGCGATCGCGCTGCAGGCGACCGCTGGGCTGGCGCGCGGGACCAATGTGATCGCGACAGGCGCACCGGTCGCCGTGCCTGTCGGGGACGCCGTGCTGGGACGACTGCTCGACGTCATCGGCGAAATCCGTGACGGTGGCGCTCCGCTGGCGCAGGACACGCCGCGATGGCCGATCCATCGCGCGTCGCCGCCGCTGGCACGGCAGACGGCGGCGACGTCGATGTTCGAAACCGGCATCAAAGTGCTGGACCTGCTGATGCCCTTGGCGCAGGGCGGCAAGGCGGCGATGTTCGGAGGCGCCGGCGTCGGCAAGACCGTCCTGGTGATGGAATTGATCCACGCCATGGCCGAACGATACCAAGGCATTTCCGTTTTCGCGGGTGTCGGCGAACGCTCCAGGGAGGGCCAGGAACTCCTGAACGACATGCGGATGTCCGGCGTACTGGAACGAACAGTTCTCGTATACGGCCAGATGAACGAACCGCCAGGCGCACGTTGGCGAGTGGGTCTGACTGCGCTCACGATGGCCGAGTTCTTCCGCGACCACGAGCATCGCAATGTTCTGTTGCTGATGGACAATGTCTTTCGTTTCGTGCAAGCCGGCAGTGAAGTGTCCGGGCTGCTGGGACGTTCGCCGTCGCGCGTGGGCTATCAGCCGACTCTGGCGACCGAGGTCGCGGCGTTGCAGGAACGCATCGCATCGGTGGCAGGCGCGGCCATCACCGCGATCGAGGCGGTGTACGTGCCCGCCGACGACTTCACCGACCCGGCGGTGACCGCGATCTCAAGTCATCTCGACAGCGTTATCGTGCTGTCTCGAGCGATGGCCGCCGAGGGCATGTATCCGGCGATCGACCCGCTCGCCTCGTCATCCATTTTGCTGGACCCGCTGGTGGTGGGTGCCGAGCATTACGCTCTCGCGGCGCTCGTACGCGAGACGATCGCACACTATCGGGAGCTGCAGGACGTGATCGCGCTGCTTGGCGTCGAGGAACTCGGAGCTCGGGATCGGCAACAGGTCGCACGGGCGCGTCGGCTGCAACGTTTTCTGACGCAACCCTTCACGGTAACCGAGGCATTCACCGGGACGCCCGGCCGGTCGGTCAAGCTGGCCGATACGCTGGCGGGCTGCCGTGCCATCCTGACCGGCGAGACGGATGAGTGGGCGGAAAGTTCGCTCTACATGGTCGGCGACATTGAAGAGGCCCGGCAAAAGGAGCGTGGCCGCGAACGCGAAGCCGTGCCATGAGATTGCTGGTCTCCGACCCGACGAGTGTGGTCGTCGACACGAACGTCGTCTCGGTCCGCGCGGAAGATGACAGTGGCAGCTTTGGCGTCCTACCGGGACACGCCGATCTGCTGACCGTACTGGCTCCCTCGGTCGTGGCCTGGCGCGATGCCAATGGACAACTGGGCTGGTGCGCGGTGCGGCAGGGCGTTTTGACGGTGCGTGGAGGCGACGAAGTCGCGATCGCCACGAGGCAGGCGCGAACCGGCACGGACCTCGATGAACTCGAGCATGCCGTGGTCGCCCAATTCCGCGCCGAAGCCGACGCGGAGCGTGTCGCCCGAGTTGCCGCCACAAAGCTTCACATGCAGGCGATCCGTCAGATCCTACGCGCCCTGCGGCCGCCGGAGATCGCACCGTGACGGAAGAGCCCGACGGTCTGTTGCGTTCGGTACGGACCCGACGCGAGCGCCGCAAGCGTTGGCTGCTCGAGGGCGAGCCATCGCTCGGCCGTCATCTCGCGCAAGTCGGTGTACTGGGTTGGACCATTGTCGTGCCGGCACTGATCGGAATGTTCGCTGGCCGCTGGCTGGATCGCCGGCTTGGCACCGGCATCTTTTGGACCGGACCACTGTTGATTGCTGGCCTGTCGCTTGGCTGCTGGTCGGCCTGGAAATGGATGCAAGGCAAATGACGATGCTCGAAGTCCCGGCGTTCCTGGTGCTTGGTTTATTCGCGGGTACGCTGTTCTTCGTACTGCTGCGTTGGAACACGACCCTGTACATCCATGGCGGAAGCGTGGCCCTGGCGCTGGTGGTCCAGTTGGTCCGATTCGCCGCCATGGGTGGAGTGCTCGTGCTGACCGCATCGCAGGGTGCATTGCCTCTGCTGTTGACCGCGTTGGGGTTGTTGCTCAGCCGACCGATTGTCGTGCATTACGTGGCCGGTGGCGCGGCGTGACAGACTCACCGCTTATCCTGAATGTCGTTTTCACCGTCGGGCCGGTTGCAATAACCTCGCCGGTCGTCGCGACCTGGGGCATCATGGTGCTTCTCACCGGCGGCAGTTGGCTGATCACGCGCCGCCTCTCCCAGCATCCCTCGCGCCGGCAGGCCGCGCTGGAACTGGTGGTGGAGACGATCGCGACACAGATCCGCGACACGATGAGCGCGGAGCCCGCTCCTTACCTGCCGCTGATCGGCACGCTGTTCCTTTTCATCTTCACTGCCAACTGGTCATCGCTGGTCCCAGGGTTCGAACCACCAACGGCGCATATCGAAACCGATGCGGCGCTGGCGCTGATCGTTTTCGTCGCGACGATCTGGTTCGGCATCAGGTCGCGTGGCGTGCGCGGCTTCATGGCGACCTTCGCCGAGCCGACCGTGCTCATGATCCCGCTCAATCTGGTCGAAACGGTGACGCGAACGTTCTCGCTGGTGGTGCGCCTGTTCGGCAACGTCATGAGCGGCGTGTTCGTCATCGGCATCGTGCTGTCGCTGGTCGGGTTGCTCGTGCCGATTCCACTGATGGCCCTCGAAATGCTGACCGGCGCCGTGCAGGCTTATATTTTCAGCGTGCTGGCCATGGTCTTTATCGGCGGCGTGATCAAGCCCCATGAACCCGACAGCAGTAATGGAGATATAAAGCGATGAACTACATTCAGATCGCGAGTATTCTGGGCGCCGCGCTCGCGGTGTCGTTTGGCGCGATCGGTCCGGCGCTTGGGGAAGGACGCGCGGTCGCGGCGGCGATGGATGCGATCGCACGGCAACCGGAAGCGGCGAATACACTATCACGGACTTTGTTCGTCGGCCTCGCGATGATTGAGACGATGGCGATATACTGCCTGGTGATCGCTCTGCTGCTGCTGTTCGCCAATCCTTTCGTCGCCAGTCCTGTCGCCCATTGAGCCATGCATATCGACTGGTCCACGCTGGCGCTGCAAACGGTCAATGTTCTTGTCCTGATATGGTTGCTCGCGCGTTTTTTGTTTCGGCCAGTCAGATTGATCATCGACGAACGCCGCGCGGCGGCGGAAAAGCTGTTGGCGGATGCCGCATCGGCGCGGGACCAGGCAGAGAAAGCCGCGGCCGAGGTTCAGGCGCGGTTGCGCGACTCGTCGGCAGACGCCGAGCGGATGCTGACCGCGGCTCGACTGCAAGCCGAAAGCGAACGGGCGAGACTGCTGGCGGAAGCCGCCGATTCAGCAGTGCATTTGCGAGACGAGGCCAAGAGCAGCATGGAAGTTGACCGAGCGGCGATGGAGCGCACTCTGCGGCAACGAGCCTGCGATCTCGCAGTTGTCATCGCGCGCCGGCTGTTGCTGCGGTTGCCCGCGAAGACCGCGACGGCGGCGTTGCTCGAGTCGCTGAAGGGGGCGATGGCTGAAGTTCCCGAGGCGAGGCGACGCGATCTAGCATCCGCCGGCCCGGTGGAAATCGTGACTGCCGTGCCGCTGGATCAGCAACAGCAGACCGAATGCCGAGCCATGATGGGCGGGCTGTTCGGTGAAATCCCGTCATTGCTCTTCCGAACGGATCCCGCATTGCTCGCCGGGGTGGAACTGCACACGCGGGGACTGCTGATCCGCGATAGCTGGCGCGCCGATCTGGAGCGCATCGCAGACGAACTGAACCAGGACGAACAGCATGAAGCTCGATCCGAACACCTGGTTTGACCGGGCCCGGGCCCGTGTGGATAACGTCGAATTGCATCCGGAGTTCGATGAGATCGGACGCGTGCAATCTGTCGGCGACGGCATCGCGGTCATCGCGGGTCTGCCGCACGTGCGGCTGAATGAACTGCTGCGATTCGACAAGGGACAGTTCGGGATCGCTCAGATCCTGGATCGCGATGCCATTTTATGTGTGCTGCTGGACGAAGGCGAGGGCGTCGAGGCGGGCGATATCGTGCGCGGCACCGGGGAGGTGGTGCGCGTTCCGGTGGGACCTGCGTTGCTCGGCCGTGTCGTTGATCCGTTGGGACGTTCGTTGGATGACGGACCCGCGATTACGCCTTCCGCCCATGCACCGATCGAGCAGCCCGCGCCGGATATCATCGAACGCGATGCGGTCACCGAACCGGTGCAGACCGGCATTCTGGTCATCGACTCGCTGTTCGCGCTTGGCCGCGGTCAGCGGGAACTGATCATCGGCGATCGGGCAACCGGCAAGACCTCGATCGCGGTCGACACGATCATCAACCAGAAGTCGAGCGATCTGATTTGCGTTTACGTCGCGGTGGGCCAGAAGTCCTCGACCGTGGCGAGGGTGATCGACGCGGTCCGGCGGCACGGCGCGCCGGAACGTTGCATTTTCGTGGTCGCTCAGGCGGCCGCGATGCCCGGCCTGCAATGGATCGCACCATTCGCCGGCTTCACCATGGCCGAGTATTTCCGTGACCGCGGACAGCATGTTCTTATCGTGATCGACGATCTGACCAAGCACGCCGCCACTCATCGCGAGATCGCCCTTCTCATGCACCAGCCTCCTGGGCGTGAAGCCTATCCCGGCGACATCTTCTACCTGCATGCACGGCTGCTGGAACGTGCGGCGAAGCTGTCGCCGGCGCGGGGTGGCGGCTCGCTCACCGCGCTGCCGATCGCCGAGACCGATGCCGGCAATCTGAGCGGCTATATCCCGACAAATTTAATATCGATCACTGACGGCCAGCTCGTCCTCGACGCCAAACTGTTCCACGAAGGAAACATGCCGGCGATCGATGTTGGAACCAGCGTGAGCCGGGTTGGCGGCAAGACGCAGGCGCCGGCACTGCGCCAGGAAACCGGCACGTTGCGGCTAGATTATGCACAATATCTGGAACTCGAAATGTTCACACGGTTCGGTGGTCTTTCAGACGTACGGGTGAAAGCACAGATGGAACGCGGCGCACGTGCTCGGGCCCTGCTTATTCAACCACGCTTCACGCCGCTGCGGCTGGCGGACGAAGTCGCGCTGGCCTTCGCGCTGCGAGAGGGATTGCTTGACGCGGTGCCGGTGGAGTCGATCGCGGCGCTGCGTGAGACGCTTCCCGCGTGGCTCGACGAGAAAGCCGGGGACTTCGTGCGTGTCATCCAACGGACGAGCCGGACGGACGAAGCCGATCTCACCGGCCTGCGGCAGACATTGTCGGAGCTTGTCCAACAACATGCGGTTGTCGCATGACGGAGCGTCTGGCGGATATCTCCGCGCACATTCATGGCGTGGACCAACTCCGATCCGTGATCGGCGCGATGCGGGCCATCGCGGCGTCTCGCGCTCAGCAGAGCCGCGGCGCGCTGCCCGGCATCCGCTCTTATGCCGAGGTGATCGCCCAGGCGATCGCTCAGGCGCTTCGCCTGATGCCGAGGGATCATGGGGAGGATCGTGCCGCTTTCAGCGGCGGACATCCGGTTCGCACCGGGCTGGTGTTGTTCACCGCGGAGCAAGGTTTCGCTGGCGCATTTTCAGATCGCATGTTGGCAACAGCCAGCCCGCTTTTGACCCATGCCGACGTGTTCCTCGTCGGCACCCGAGGCGCCATGTTGGCTGACGAACAGCGCGTCCCGGTCGTCTGGCGGACCGCGATGGCATTACACGGTGACGGTGCCACGGCTGTCGCAGAGCGGATCTGTGAGGCGCTGTATGAGCATTTGGCCAAAGCGCGACTGACCCGGGTCGATCTGGTGTATCCTACCTGGGTTCCTGGTCGTGGGCTCATCCCCAGAACACGATCGCTGCTACCGCTTGACCGAAGCGTGTTCGCGAACATGCCGCGCGCGGATGCTCCACTGACGACGCTGCCACCGACGGTCTTGTTGCGGCATTTGGCGGAAGAATATGTCTACGCACAACTGTGCGAAGCGGCAACGGAGTCGTTTGTTGCCGAGAACGAGGCGCGGGTCGCCAGTATGGCCGCCGCGAAGAATAACATTGAGCAGATGCTGGGAGAGTTGCAAGCCCAGGAGCGGCAGGTCCGTCAGGAGGAGATCACGGCGGAAGTCGTAGAGTTGGCCGGTGCGGCTCGGCAACCTCGCGCTCGTCTCGGGGCATGACCGCGTTCGACGGTTGGGCAAACGCCATCCCGTTATGGGCAGCGTCGCACGGGCTTCCGCCGCGAACGGTTGGGATGGTCGATCTCGAACCGCGAGTACGGCGTGGCCGGTCGTCCGCGGGGCCGAGTTCGCGGGGGCATCCCCGGGCATTGCTGTTGGATTGCAAGAGCGTCCCTGGTTCAACGAGGGGCTGAATGACCGCTGGTTTTTCATTCCAGGCGTGATCGGCACGTTGACCCTTCTTCAGGTGGTCAGTTTGACCGCCTTCGCGGTGGTGCGCGAACGCGAGGTCGGAACGCTGGAACAAATCATGGTCAGTCCGATCCGTCCGATCGAGTTTATTCTTGGCAAAACCGTCCCGTTCTTCCTGATCGGACTGGGCGATGTGACCCTGATCACGATCTTCGGCGTGTTGTGGTTCGACATTCCTTTCGTCGGGAACCCGTTCGTGATGCTGTTGGGCGCAGCACTGTTTCTGCTGGCGGCGCTTGGTTTAGGGCTATTGCTATCGACGTATTCTCGCACTCAGCAACAGGCGTTCGCGTTGACCTTCATTCTGCTGAACCCGCTGTACATCCTTTCCGGATTTGCTTACCTGATCGCCGCGATGCCGGCCGTGCTACGGTGGTTCACGCTGATCAATCCGCTGCGGTATTTCCTGGTCGTCATCCGCTCGGTGTTTTTGAAAGGAGTTGGGGTCGATGTGCTTTGGCTGCCGCTATCGGCCATGACGCTACTGGGTGGAGGGATGCTGACCTTGAGCGTGCTTCGGTTCCGGAAGTCGCTGGATTGATCTTCGTCAATCTTTCTCCGCCGTTACCCCCACCTGATGGAGGGCCTCGATCAGCATTCCGGAATTGTATGGTTTGCCCAAAACGCCGATACGACCATCATCTTTGAACCGCCGCGCCAGTTCATTTCTGTCGTGACCGCTCGCGATGAGTAACGGCAATTGGGCCCATTTTGTTCGAAGCTCACCCGCAAGCACATCGCCGGGTCGATCTGGTAAGCCGACATCGATGATCACAGCGGCAAAAGACGAACTGCCAGAAGCCATTTTCTCCATGGCCTCAACAGCGCCTCCCGCTTCCTCAACCTGGAAGCCGGCGTCTTCGAGGGTGTCCACCACGAACATCCGGATCAGCGGTTCATCCTCAACGACCAATATTCGAGTTCCCGGCATTACGGTATGTTGCACATACGCGCCCGGATCCGCAAGTTTCTCAGATTCGACTAAGAGCGCCATGTTGATGTGCCCCGACTTTACCTGTGGAATTCTCAGTCGGAGTGCTCGGCCTGGTTTCTCTTTCGGGTCACCGCGACTTTCTTCGCCGATTGCGAACGGGCGGCGGCAGATCGTGACGCGCTGGTGGCACCGCCGATTCTACCGCCGTTCCGAGAGGGTGCATGAGACACCGGATGTCCCCGTCCAGAAGCCGATCTTTTACCGCCGCCGGTCTCTTTGTTGACTGTTGCCCAGGCGCGACGCTCAGCCTCGCCTTCGGGAACGCCGCGATGCTCGTAACCTTCTTCTGTGTGGTCCGCCTGGCGCTTTTGTTTATCCGTGTATGCATCCTTGCTACCGCGCGGCATTGTTGCGGTTCCTCCCTCTTGGCGGCCGAAGCCGCCGACTCCCAGCACCCGCTCAACGCCGGTCGTCCAGAAAAGTTCCTGCTCTTCAAAATGGCGCCTGGCGTCCCGAGTTAAGGATCCAGTTTTTCTTTGGCCAAGTCTTCTTCGAGTTCGTCAGGGGAGCCGGGTTTGGGT
>JBEKGV010000137.1:0-8763 GCA_050012615.1 Acetobacteraceae bacterium
GCGGCGAAAGCGGCGTCTTGGCCGAGCGTGGTCGTGTCGATCACCTGCGCATCGTCGGCTGGCCGCAGCGGGGCGATGGCGCGGGCCGCATCCTGCTGGTCGCGGGCCCGGATTTCCCGCTCGACGTCGGCAAGATCGGCGGCGACGCCTCGGTCCTGGAGTTCCAGCCAACGGCGCTGGGCGCGTGCCTCCGGGCTGGCGATGATGAACAGCTTGAGGTCCGCGTTCGGAAACACCACGGTCCCGATGTCCCGGCCATCCAGCACCGCGCCCTTGGCCGCTCCGAAGTCACGCTGGAACCCCAGCAAGGCCGCGCGCACTCCGGGCACCGAGGCGACAGCGGCGGAGGCGGCGTCAGCCTCGGGACCGCGCAGGTCGGACCGGTGCAGTTCCTCCGGGCGAAGATCGCGCGCCGCCGCTTCGGCCGCATGGGCATCGGACGGGTTTTCGCCCCGGTCGAGGACACGGCGCCCAACGGCACGGTACAGGAGACCGGTGTCGAGGTAGGGCAGTCCGAAATGCTCTGCCAGGCGCCTCGCCAGAGTGCCTTTTCCAGCCGCCGCCGGCCCGTCGATCGCTATGATCCAATGCGCCACGTGGTTCATGTATCCGAGATGCTCGATTTCGACCCTGACCCCATTGTTGGCGAGCAGAGCGGCGGTCGCCGCGAGACGATCGCTCTCCTTGACGCGCAGTTCCTTCAGACCCCGCATGCGGGTGATCCCGGTGGCGCCGGCGGCGGCGACAGCCAGGATGGGATACTCGTCGATCATGGTGGGGGCCCGCTCGGGGGGAACATCGACACCGCGCAAGGCGGTGCCGGTCACCACCAGATCGCCAACCGGTTCGCCACCCTCGAGCCGGCGGTTCTCGATCGCGACGTTGGCGCCCATTTCCGCGAGCGTGGTGAACAATCCGGTGCGCAGCTTGTTCAGGCCCACCGAGGGGATCGTCACCGACGACCCCGGTACCAGCAAGGCCGCCACCAGCGGAAATGCCGCCGAGGATGGGTCCCCCGGAACGACGACATCCGCTGCGAACAACTCGGGTTGGCCTTTCAGGGTGATGACGCGCCCGGCTCCGGCGGTCTCGACGGTCACGGTCGCCCCGAAATGACGGAGCATGTTTTCGGTGTGATCGCGGGTGGCCTCCGGTTCCTCGACAGTCGTGGTGCCGCGGGCGTTGAGGCCGGCCAGCAGGACGGCGGACTTCACTTGCGCCGAGGGAACCGGAACGCGGTATTCCAATGGCAGGGCGTCATGGGCGCCCTCGATCGACAGCGGCAGATACCCTCCGGCGCGGGCCGTGAATTTCGCGGTGGTCTTGATCAAGGGGTCGATGACGCGCTGCATTGGGCGGCGGCGGAGGCTGGCGTCGCCGGTCATGATGGAAAATATTGGGTGACTGGCGAGCACGCCGCACAGCAGTCGCGCCGCCGTGCCGGAATTGCCCATGTCGAGCACGTCCACCGGCTCGCTCAACCCGCCGACGCCGCGACCCCACACGTGCCAGGTGCCGTCGGACTCATCTCGAAAGATCTCGGCGCCCAGGGCACGCATGGCGGCGGCGGTGCGGATGACATCCTCGCCGGTGAGCAGGCCGGTGATTTTCGTTTCGCCGACGGCCATCGCACCAAACATGAGCGCGCGGTGGCTGATCGATTTGTCGCCCGGGACGGCGATCCGGCCGGACAGCGGTGCCGTGGGGCGGTGACTGGTCATTGGACGGAGAACTGCGGTGTCCATCAGCGGCCTTTCCTCCATGGCTCGGTCGCGGCGATCATCCTGACCCTATACAGGTCGGAATCCCGTTTGACAGCCGCCCTTCGCGGTGGCATGGCCGCGGCCTCCAAACCGTGATCATGCCGCGAAAGAAGGGCCTTCCGCGATGGCGAAGCCAGAACTTGGCGCAAAACGAGTCTGCGTGTCGTGCCAGACCCGATTCTACGACCTTGCCCGGGTTCCAGCGCTTTGCCCGAAATGCGGGACCGAGCAGCCGCTGGAGCAGCCGAGGCCGCGGCGGATGGGCGGCAACGTGGCTGAGGAAAGACGCGTCAAGAAGCCGGTGCCGGAGCCCGGGATCGAGGAGGTGGAGGTCGAGGGCGTCGAAGACGTCGAGGACGAAGACGTGCTGGAGGATGCGACCGACCTGGAAGACGATGCCGACGCGATCAGCACGGATATCGAGGTCGAGACGGATACGGACGATCCGGAGCGGTAAGATGCGCGGTCATTGGGGTCGTGGGCCGCTGCGCGCCAATAGCGACGACACGAACGGCTTGCTCGAGGATCGTACCTTCCCGCGAGTCGGCTGCCGGTCTTCCGCCTGCCGCGGTGGTTGCATGAGACGGCGATCGCGCTGAGAGGCAGCGCCGCCATCTCGGCGCATGATCACGGGGATTGCGCGGCGGCCTCGAGCGCGTCGACGCGTGTCGCCAGCCCGGCAAGGCGGGGTTCGACCAAGGCCTCCAACCTATCGAATCTTGCCTCCAGCAAATCAAATCTTCCCGCCAGCAGATCGAATCTTGCCTCCATCAGAGCCTCAAAATTGCCGATGCGATCGCTCAGCACGCGAACGACCTCGCCCATTGTGTTCATCAGGGTGGTGCGCAAAAGCTCGTTTTCCGTTCGGAGCGTCCGTTGCTCGGCCTGGATCGCGCGCAGCGTCGTGCCAATGAATTCGAGTGTGATCGTCTCGCTCATGAGCCGCTCCGCCCGGGGAAAAGGGTCGACGCCGACTTCAAAATAGGTCTATTCTCGGGCTCGGTCATTTGCGCCTTCCGGACCACGTAATTTAGCACAATGGACGAGGGTTTGGAGCCAAACATTCATGATGGCGCGATTTTTCTCGCTCTCCCGTCTTGCTCTTCGTAATGGCACCGGGCGTCGAAACGCTGGCTCGAATTCGGACGATTAATGTTCTGAGTAGATCGTCGGGTCGAGCCCGAGGATGACGAGATGGGTGTTGGTACCTCGTTCTAAGCCTCCACCAGCCTCCGGATCAGTTCGGCGGTGGCCGGGGTGGACCAGTCCGCCGCACCCTCCAGCCGGGCGCGTTCCTTGCCGTCCCGGGCGATGATGTGGGTCGTCGGAATGCCCTTCCCTTCCCAGGCACTGGCGAGCGCGCCGTGCGGATCGAGCAGGATCGGCAGGCCCGTGACACCGTGTTCCTCGAACCAGGCGGACACGACTTTCGCACCACCCCGGTCGGACGACAGCGGCAACACAGCGATGTCGTGCGGCGCCAGAGCCTGAGCCAGCTTCGCCAGCGACGGCATCTCGGCGATGCAGGGTTGGCACCAGGTGGCCCAGAAGTTGATCACCATGCCGTGGCCGAGGAACGAGGCGATCGTGTGCTCCACGCCTCCGCTGTCGACGAAGAAGCCGTCCGGCGGCGGCCGCGGCGGATCGACCGGTACCAGAACCTCGGCCAGATCGGGCAGGTCCCGGGCCTGCAGCGCCCAGGCCTGTGGTTCAGCGGCGAATGGTTTGCGCGGTGCGAGCGTCGCGGTTAGGGTCGCGCCAGCCGCCAGCAGCACTCGCCGTGTGGTCATGACCATTCCGGAACCCTTCTGTTGAACGATACGCCAGATCGCCGAAACACGCCGGCCAACCAGCAATGGGGGGGGCGATTCGCCGCCGGTCCGACGGCGATCATGGAGGATATCAACGCCTCCATCGGCTTCGACAAGAAACTCTGGCGCCAGGACATTCAGGGCTCCCTCGCGCATGCGGCGATGCTTGGCAAGGTCGGGGTCATCAGCCCGGAAGACGTGGCCGTAATCGAGCATGGCCTGAAAGGCATCGCGGCGGAAATCGACGCCGGAGAATTCCCGTTCTCGACGGCGCTCGAGGACATCCACATGAACATCGAGGCGCGGCTGACCGAGCGCATCGGTGAGGCGGGCAAGCGCCTGCACACCGCGCGCAGCCGCAACGACCAGGTGGCGACCGATTTCCGCCTGTGGGTGCGCGATGCGATCGACGGGATCACGGCGCAAATTACCGCCCTGATGCGGGCGCTGGCCGAGCGCGCCGCCGCGCATGCCGCCGCTCCGATGCCGGGGTTCACGCACCTGCAGACCGCGCAACCGGTCACGTTCGGGCATCATCTGCTGGCGTACGTGGAAATGCTGGATCGGGATCGCGGCCGTCTGACCGACGCTCGCGCGCGGATGAACGTGTCGCCGCTTGGCTCGGCGGCTCTGGCGGGCACGTCGTTTCCGATCGATCGAGACATGACCGCCGCGGCGCTCGGCTTCGACCGGCCATCGGCGAACTCGCTCGACGCGGTCTCGGACCGGGATTTCGCTCTGGAGTTCCTGTCGGCGGCAGCGATCGGCGCCATGCACCTGTCGCGCTTCGCCGAGGAAATCGTCATCTGGTGCAGCGCGCCGTACCGGTTCATCCGGCTGTCCGACGCATTCACCACCGGCAGTTCCATCATGCCGCAGAAGCGCAATCCGGACGCCGCGGAGCTGGTGCGCGCCAAAACCGGCCGGGTCACCGGAGCGCTGGTCGGCTTGCTGACGGTGATGAAAGGCCTGCCGCTGGCCTATGCCAAGGACATGCAGGAGGACAAAGAACCCGTCTTCGACGCCGCCGAGGTCTGGGCTTTATCGCTCGCCGCCACCACGGGCATGGTGCGCGACATGACGCCGGACACGGTTCGGATGCGGGAGTTCGCAGGATCCGGCTTCGCCACCGCGACCGACCTCGCCGACTGGCTGGTGCGGGTGCTGAAATTGCCATTCAGAAGCGCCCATCATATCACCGGAACACTGGTCGGGATGGCCGAGAAGCGCGGCGTCGACCTGTCCGGCCTGACGTTGGACGAGATGCGCGGCGTCGAGCCGGGCATCACGGACGAGGTGTTCAGCGTGCTGACGGTTGACGCATCGGTCGCCTCGCGAGCCAGCCACGGCGGCACGGCGCCGGCGAACGTCGCCAGAGAAGCCGCGCGCTGGCTCGCCGCGCTGGCATGAGGCCGGCTGCCGTCCTGATGCTCGTCTTGCTACCCCTTTTGGGCCTCGTGCTGAGTGGCTGCGGCAAGTTGGGTCCGCCGCAACCGCCGGGTCCGCCGGATAAGGTCACCTGGCCGCACGCCTACCCGACGTACCATCCTCCACCCTGAGCGCCGCGCCCGGCGGAGACGAACGGAGACCGAGATGAAGCCGGTCGAGGACCTGACGGAAGCGGAAGTCGAGGCTGAACTCGAACGCCTCGCCGCCGAAATCGCACACCATGATCGTGCCTATCATGAGCGCGATGCTCCCGAGATTGCAGACGCCGACTACGATGCGTTGCGCCGGCGTAACACGGCGATCGAGGAGCGGTTTCCTGACCTGGTACGAGCCGATTCGCCATCGCATCGGATCGGCGGCGCACCGGAAAGCGGATTCGCGAAAGTGCGGCATCGGGTGCCGATGCTGTCGCTCGACAACGTGTTCGACGCGGCGGATTTCGCCGATTTCGTCGCGCGGGCGCATCGGTTCCTCGGCGCCGGCAGCAAGTTCACTTTCGTCGCGGAACCGAAGATCGACGGATTGTCCATTAGCCTGACCTATGAGCATGGCCGTTTCACGCGCGGTGCGACCCGCGGGGACGGTACCGAAGGCGAAGACGTCACGGCCAACCTCCGCACCATGAAATCGGTGCCCGCGCGACTGAACGGCAAATCACCCGCCTTGATTGAAATCCGCGGCGAAGTCTTCATGACAAAGGCGGATTTTCTGGCATTGAACGAGCGTCAGATAGCAGCGGGCGACAGGCTCTTCGCCAATCCTCGCAACGCCGCCGCGGGAGGGCTGCGTCAACTCGACCCCCGCATCACCGCGACACGGGCGCTGTCGCTGTTCGCCTACGCTCAAGGCGAAGCGAGCGAACCGGTCGCGGCGACGCACTGGGATTATCTGCGGCAAGTGGAGGCGTGGGGCTTCACGGTCAATCCGCTGTCGCGCCAGGTGCGAGATGAAGCCGAAGCCGAGGCGTTCCAGAACGAAATGGGATTGAATCGATCCGGCCTCGAATACGACATCGATGGCGTGGTCTACAAGATCGACGATCTTGCCCTCCAACGGCGCCTCGGATTCGTTGGACGCGCCCCCCGCTGGGCTATCGCCTGGAAGTTCCCCGCCGAACAGGCGACGACGGTATTGCAGGATATTCGCATTCAGGTTGGACGCACCGGTGCGCTTACTCCGGTCGCGTGGTTGCAGCCGGTGAATGTCGGCGGCGTGCTGGTCGCGCGCGCGACGTTGCACAACGAGGACGAAATCGCTCGCAAGGACATCCGGATCGGCGACACCGTCGTGCTGCAACGCGCGGGCGACGTCATTCCGCAGATCGTGTCGGTGGTCCTGGAGCGGCGGCCGCCTGGCGCGGCTCCGTTCATTTATCCGGATAAATGCCCAGTGTGCGGGAGTCACGCGGTGCGGCCGCCAGGAGAGGTGGTAAGGCGGTGCACCGGCGGACTGATTTGTCCCCAACAACGGGTCGAGCGGCTGATCCACTTTGTGTCGCGCAATGCTTTCGACATCGATGGACTCGGTGAAAAATCGATCCGGGAGTTTTACGAGGCGGGATGGCTGCACAGTCCGGCCGATTTATTCAAATTGCCGGAACGCGAGACGGAAATCGCGAACCGCGAGGGCTGGGGCAAGGTTTCGGCCCGCAACCTGACCCGGGCGATCGAGGCGAGGCGCCATATCGCGCTGGAGCGGGTGATTTATGCCCTCGGCATCCGCCGGATCGGCGAATCGAATGCGCGATTGCTGGCGCGGCATTATGGGACGTTCGAGGACTGGCGGACCGGCATGATCGCGGCCACCGTCATCGGCTCGGAAGCGCGCAGCACGCTTGGCGGCATCATCGGGATTGGACCCGCGATCGCGGAGGAGCTCGCGGACTTTTTCGACGAGGCACGCAATGTCGAGACTTTGGACGAACTGTCTGCTCACCTGACGATCGAGCGTGCCGCGGCGCCGGAGGCGGCGGATAGTCAGGTCGCCGGCAAAACGATTGTGTTTACCGGCACGCTGGAGACCATGACCCGTCCGGAAGCCAAGGCGCGCGCGGAAGCTCTGGGTGCGAAGGTTACCGACAGTGTCTCAAAGAAGACGGACCTGGTCGTGGTCGGGGCGGATGCCGGATCGAAAGCGCGAAAAGCCGTGGAGCTTGGGGTTAAGACGGTTACGGAAGAGGAATGGAGGGAGTTGGCGGGGTTTTCGGGGTGATTATTTCTTCAACGTCATGGCCGGGCTTGACCCGGCCATCTTTACAAGCACTTACGGCGACGGATGACCGGGTCATGCCCGGTCATGACGAATAGCGGGCGTGGTACTACCTCGCGCCTAATGGTTCACGCCGTCCGCGGGTCAGCGAACCCTGAATGATCCCCCCGTGAACCGATCCGAACCGACTGACCGATCGAATGATTGCGATTGGCCACAGGATAGAACGAATAACCGAACCGTGCCTCACGGTGTTTTCCGGTCAGGCTGACTTTGGGAAAAATCGCCGACACCGCGGCCAAACCACGATGACGCTTGCCGTGCGAGGCAAGCGCCGCATGAATGCTGTCGACCACCAGCTGATCGAACATGCCCTCGCTCGCGCCACCGGACAAAACCAGCATGCCGGGCCGCAGGCGGTTGATGGTGCCCTGTACCGCGGCCATCGCCTCGATCACCTCGGCGCGAAGCGCCTGAGGCGTGGCACTGGCGCCATTCGGCCACTCGAACCGGTCGAATCGATTCACCGCGACGGTCATTTGGTCCTGCGGACCCAACATAAGTTGAAACGAAACGATCCGCGGCCGGGGGCCCTGGGTCGGAAAAAATCCCACCCGGTTCCCCGACGACACCAAGGATTTCGCGGCGCCGAACACGGCCAGCGCGTGGAACGAAAAGCCTTCCGCCGCGGCAGTTCCCATCATCGCACCGAACAACGGATGGTGCGCCCAACTGGAGACAAGGTCTCGGAATGCCGCGACCACTGTCACAGCCAGCATGTCCGGGTCGGAGGAGAAACTGACCCACTCCGGATCCGCGAGCCGCGCCCGGAAATGTGCCACGGCCCAGGCGAGCGGGTGAGCGTGGTAGCTGGCGGGCGAGGGATCGAGGGGTTCGCCCGTCCACTGGCGCTGCTGCTGCTCCACCGCGTCGAGCAGCGCATCGCCGATCACGAGTGGCTCGGCATCGGTCGACCGAGGCTGGTACAACGCCGCGAGACGGTCCATTTCCTCACGGCTGATCAGGACGGCGCCCTGATCGACGGTTGAGGGCGGATTGTCGGCGCCGCGCTCAACCAAGGTCACCGCTGGCGGCGGCGGAGCACCGTCCGGTAACCCTGGCGTCTCCGCGATAGCGCCACATGCGGCACAGCGGATCGCTATGTTGAGGAAATTCCGCGCCTCGTACCCCGCGATCAGCACGGACTGGCCGCACTCGCAGCCGAACAGCCCAACACCTGGGCCGGTAACCGCCGGAGTGCCGCTAAATTGCGTGTAGTGCGGGGTCAGGACCAACTTCTATAGCCAGGAGAACAGATCCTGGAACCATCCCGTCTTTTTGTCCTGGATGATCGGCGTCTCGCCGGTGACCGGAGACTGCCCCAAAGCGGAGTTCTGCTGGAGTCGCTTCGTTTCCTGCTGCGGATCCACGACCGCCTTTTCGGAATCGGTCTTGCGCCAATAAAGCAACTTATCGACGAAACTGTCATCATTGGCGCCGAGGCGAGCTTCCTGATCGACGCGCTCACGGAT
>JBEKGV010000138.1:0-8775 GCA_050012615.1 Acetobacteraceae bacterium
GGAGGGTTGGTGCTGACGGCAGGGAGCGGGCAGGCGGCGCCGGCTGACTTGCTGCTCCAGGACGATTGGGTCGCGGCGATTGCTCCACCCGGCAGCGTGACGTCCGAGGGCGTGCAGCGGATCGACGCCTCGAAGCGCCTGATCATTCCAGGCCTTATCAACGCTCATACGCATGGCCACGGCGGACTGGCGAAAGGGTCCGGCGACTGTTGGTCGCTGGAGACGCTGTTGAACGCGGGACCGTGGCTCAACGGAGGCCGGACAGACGACGATCGGTATCTTTCAACTCTGCTCGCGGCCGTTGAGATGGTACGCAAGGGGTGCACTGCCTGCTACGATCTGGCGGCGATGCTTCCGTCTCCCTCGGTCGAGGGATTGAACCGTGTTGCGCAGGCTTACGCGGATGTCGGGATGCGCGCCGTGATCGCGCCGATGGTCGCGGACCGCAGCTTCTATCAGGCGATTCCGGACTTGCTCGACGCCTTCCCGGCGGAACTGCGCGCGGTCGCGGAAGCCATGCGAACCGCACCGGGTGAGACGACATTGGCCGCGATGCGTGAAACCGCTGCGTCTTGGTCCTATCCCAGCGACCGTATTCGTCTGGGCATCGCGCCCACCATCCCGCTGCATTGTTCCGATCCGTTCATGTGCGGCTGCCGGGATCTGGCCAACGAATTCGGTCTGCCGTTGCAGACGCATCTGGCGGAGTCCAGCGTCCAACGCGCCGCGGCACTTAAGCGTTATGGGACCACTCTGACGGGCCATCTGGATCGTTTGGGCGTTCTCGGGCCGCGGTTCAGCGCCGCGCATGCGATCTGGATCGATGCCGGCGAGGTCGAACTGATCGCCGCGCGTGGCGGCGCGATCGCTCATAATCCTGGGTCCAATCTGCGCCTCGGCAACGGTATCGCCGACATGCGTCCGGTGATCTCGCGCGGGATTCCGGTGGGTGTCGGCACGGACGGATCAAGTTCCGCCGACAACCAGAACATGTTCGAGGCAATGCGATTGGCAGCGTTCGTGTCACGCGTGTTCGATCGCCCTCCGGAAGATTGGATCGGCGCGGTGGAAGCGCTGCGGCTTGCCACCGAGGGCAGCGCGGCGGTACTCGGGATGGCGGACCTGATCGGTAAGATCGCTGCTGGCTACAAGGCCGATCTTGTGTTCCTCGATCTCGAGCATGTGAACCTGGTGCCGCTCAACAATGCAGCCCAACAACTTGTGAACGGGGAAGACGGTACAGCGGTGCGCGACGTCATGATCGGCGGACGGTTCGTGTTGCGCGACGGCGTGCTGCCAGGCATCGATTGGCCTCGCATTGTCGCGCGAGCCGGCGCCGCGGCAGAACGCCTGAGAGAAACCAACGCGGAGGCCCTTGCGGCAGCGGAACGTCTGGCGCCCGTGGTCAGCCAGTTTTGTGTCGGGCTCGGCCGTTGCGGTCACGACGTGCCACGTAAGTTGCCGGCGGATGTCAGCCTTTAAGTGCGGTGCTATAATACCAATCGCCGAATTTATTGACCTATCGGCACGGTCACTCAACTCGTCGGCCGGCTCTCCCAACTCGTCATCCCCCGGCTTGTCCGGGGGACCTCTCGCGGCACTGTGCGCGATTGATGGCCGGCTCGGTGGCCGGCCATGACGTGGTTGACGACTGAGAGACCACGCCTCGCGCTTCAGCGATAGCGCGCACTCGATAAGGCCACGTCCTTCAGCACACGATCGAGGATATCGATCAACTGATCGATCTCCTCGTCGCTGACCGTCAGCGCCGGCATGAAGCGTAACGAATCGGGGCGTGGCGCATTAATCAGCAATCCACGTTCCTGCGCCATATCGGCGACGGGTGACGCAATGTCGCGCTTCAGGCCGAGTGCGAGCAACAGGCCTCTGCCGCGCACCTCGCCACAACCGTGTTTCCGGGATAGTTCGCGCAGGCCGCCGGCCAGATGGTCACCCGCCTGTTTCACCCGAGCGAGAAAGCCGGGTTTCGTTACCTCCTCGATCACGGCGCAACCGGCCGCCGCCATCAGGGGATTGCCGCAAAACGTTCCGCCCTGATCGCCATATTCGAAGCAGCAAACGTCGCGGTGGGCGACGAGCGCCGCCAGCGGCACGCCGCCCCCCAGACCTTTGGCCAGCGTCATGATGTCAGGCAATATGACGGCGTGCTCGTAACCAAACAGGCGCCCCGTACGGCCGATCCCGGTCTGGATTTCATCAAGGATGAGCAACAGGCCTTTCTCGCGAGTGAAGCCACGCAACTCCCGCAGAAACGGCAGGGTTGCCTCGAAAACACCAGCCTCGCCCTGGATCGGTTCCAACATCACGGCCACCGTACGTGGTGTCACGGCGGCCTCGACAGCAGCGAGGTCGTTGAGCGGGACCTTCACGAAACCCGACACCTTCGGTTCGTAAAGCTGTTCCCACTGCGACTTTCCCGAAGCTGACATGGTCGCGAGCGTGCGCCCGTGAAAACCGTGATCCATGGTGATGATCTCGTAAGCGCCACCGCGGTATTTCGCGCCCCACTTGCGCGCGAGTTTAATGGCACCCTCATTGGCTTCGGCGCCGCTGTTGGCGAGGAAAACCTGATGCAGCCCGCTATGGTGCGCGAGCAAAGATGCAAGTTGGATCATCCGATCATTGTAGAATGCGGGACTGCAGTTGATCAGCTGCTCGGCCTGCCGCGTCAGAGCGTCAATGATTGGCCGCGGCGAATGACCAAGCGTGTTCACGGCCCAGCCCTGAATGAAATCGAGGTAGCGGCGTCCTTCACAGTCGGTGAGCCATGAACCGCGGCCCGCGACGAACACAAGAGGCGGCCGGGGTGTGATATCCATTACGGCGTCGAACGGTCCCGACGACGTATCAATGGCGAGTGTGCTGGTCATCGTGTGCTCCTTGGTTTGGGGGGATGGAGCGACAGGGACCCTTAAAACACGAAGGCCCCCGTCGCTTCCGACGGGGGCCTTCGTGATCGATCTGCTGACTGATTTATCGCGCGCGCAGACTCCACACCCCCATCGAAGGACGGCGGCGTCGGCGGGTGGCGATATTGGTGAAAGCCAACTGATGCATGATTCACAAATGCACGTCGGCGGCCCCAGTGTCAACCGATCAGGCTGTGTCAAACGATCAGTCGGCCAGCGTTTTCCCGAGCGCGTCGACCCTGGCGGCGAGCGACTTCATGAAAGCCGCGACTGCCACGAGCACTGCCTCGGCCTCTTCCTCGGTGTACTTGTCGGCGGGCAACAAACCCGGCGCGCGCCAGGCGCGGCGAACTCGGACCAGAGTCTCGACGAGCTCATGCTGGTCTCCCGCAACGCTCAGTACGGCGCCTATCAGTTGGGCCCAGGAGAGATCGGTCAGCCGCGGAGTGGATAGCAGGCGCTCAATGACCTGCAGCCCGTGTCGCATCACTTTCATCGCGTGCAGTACGGCAGCGGTGGAGCGACGCAGGGCGAGGCATTGCACCGCCTCCTCGACATCATAGGTGACCTCTGGGAAGTGAAGTTCGACCAAGGGACCGAACGGCGGTTCATCATCCGGAGGGAGTAGAGCCGATGACAGAACGACGACACGGGTCAGCGCGAGCTCGTCCCTGAGCCGCGTGATCAAATCGTCCAGCACGGTGGCGAAGCTCTCGGCCGACATGGTGCCTGCTTCCGTTTGGGCTATCAGGCGGCGGAGGGAGCCAACGGAAAATGGGGCGTGCAACGCGGTCAGAGGTTCGATGAGAGCGCTCAATTGATGCATCGCGCCCGGAGAACCCGGAGGCGCGCCCCTGATACCGGGGCCTCCACCGGTGATCGCCGCGTTCAACAGTGTCGTCACGCGCGACCAGGCGAGCACCTTGGTCAACAGACTGTCCGCTTCTGCCTCGTATTCAGGCTCTCTCGCCTCGATCGCGGGGAAACCATCCGGCATGACGCCCGCCGCTGGCAAATCTGGAGATATCTGCGTATCTTCGGGCGGATTGAGGCGTTCCCTGTAAAGTACCGCCGCGGCCGCTTCATTGTCGGCCTGGCGAGCGATTTCGATCCCGTCGGCGTCGATGATGTGCAGCCATGCCTCCTGGTCCGGATCCATGGTCAGCACGGCGATCTCGTCGCTGTCCCCATTTCGCCAGGAGTCGAGGATCGTTCGCGCCTCATAGGTCTCCGCGTAGGTCATCCAACGGCGCTGATCCTCGTTGGCCGCGTCGGTTGGGCCAGGCACGTAGGGGTCGATCCGCGTGGCTCGCCCTTCCAGGCGTATCGCCACGAGACTCTGCCGCCCCCGCTCGCGCGCGATGACGTAGAAGCCTTGATCGTCCAGCCTCGTCTCATAGCGGATCAGGTCTCGCGTTCTGACCGCATTCTCAACCGCGGCCTCGAGATCCGGAGGCGGGATCAAGGGCCTCCCATGGCGGGGGAAGTCTGCCGCGAGAACGAAAGGCGTGCCACCATGCCAGCCGACCCCACAGCCGACCTCGACACCGTCCGCTCGTCGCGCGTGGACAATTCCGCTCAGGCCCAGGAGGTCTTCGAACAAGTTCGGTGGGCGGCGGTCGAGGATGACGGCGTCCGGCCCGAGATAGGCGCGCACGGCTTCATCCTCACCCGCGAAACTTTCGGTGTCCGGTTCGGTAGGCGCCGGTGCCACGCCGGTGTCGTCGTCGGGCGGCAATTCGGTGAGACGACCATCCCGTGATACCCGAAACCGACGCACGAGCCTTGCCGCGCCAGTGAACTCGATGCGAGCGACGTTGCCGAAGTAAGGGCCATCAACGCCGCCGCGCCGCCGCTCCAGCACGCCCTCTCGGATCAGCCCGGCCTCGTCGAGTTGCTCGCGGATGACCAGGACGGACACGGACAGTCGCTCGGGGCCGGCGAGGTTGCGTTCGAGCAACCATCGCTCAAACGCTGCCTCGTCGCGCCGGTCCGGCTCCCCCGGCAGTTCATAGCCTCTTGCCTCTGGCGTGCCGGGCCGGGTCGTCGCACGCCAGACAATGTAACAAGTGGGTGGAGGCGCGGACCCGTTTTGGGCCGCGAGCCGAGCCCTCAGCCTGGGCGGAGTCCAAATGTCGTTTTCGCCAGAGGGGTTCATGGCGCGTGATTCTTACGGCTCCTGCCCACGTCGCGCGGGTCCGTCATAAATTCTATTATTTCTTTCATAGTGACAAGTCCAAATAAAGATACGTATTTGTGTTACAATGAGTGATTTTTAGCACGGGCGGTGAGGGGATGCACGGGGGGTCGGCAATAAATATGAAAGCTGAGTCTCATTTAAATGGAGGCGCCATATCGCAGTGAAACAACCGCACGACCGGTCGGAATGGAATGGTCAACCGGCCGGTAGCCGCTATCGAGGAAACGCATGTCACGGACTTTGAACCGGCATGGCCGGGAGTGACGGAAGGAGTTTGGGCCGGGGCCCGGTGGGTCGATGCACTTGCGCAAGGGTGCCCGGGTCAGGCCCGGGCATGAAGGTTCGTCAGAGGAACTCGCCGGCGAGGGCTGCCCACTCTTCGGTCAGCGGACTGGTCGCCGGGGGGCGGCCGGCCCGACTGTACCAGTGACCGGCATTGGTCAGGTCGCCTTCGACCCGATGCAAGTATGCATGGACGGTCGCCCCGCTCGGCGTCCGGTCTTCCTGAGCGCGGGCATGGGCTTGTTTCCAGTCGCCTTTCGCTTCCCACCACAATGTCTGGAGCGGCAGGCTCAGTCCCTCGGGCGGTTGATCCGCGGCGGTCGAGGCTTTGAATTCGGTCAGGTTCATCTCAGGCGGCCTCCTTCCTAAGGGCAACGCGCATCGGATCGTCCTCGCGGTCGACGCCGATGCTGCCTCGGCATGTAGCCCAGAGCAATAGCGTGTGGCGAATCAGGTCGGCTTCAAGGACAATGACCCGGCCGCGCATGGCCGTCGAACCAGTTCGCGCGGCGATATCAAAGGGTTCGTGAGAATCCCCGTTGGGAACTGTAACAACGCGGCCAAGGAGGAATGAGCGCCATGATTCGTTTGACCATTCTTTTAGCACTGGGTTTGGTGTCGGGCCTCCTGCCGCCGGCGAACAGCGCCATGGCGGCGGGACCGTTCGATGGTAGTTATGTTGGCCCGCGACGCGAGACGCAGAACAATAATAGCGGCTATTGCCACGACACCAACGGACCAACCCGGATCGTGGTTTCGAACAACGTTATCAAATTCCAATGGGGTGTGCCGCTCGAAACAACGATCGGTGCCGACGGGTCGTTTTCAGTCGACCACCAGGGCATGGCGATGCGTGGCGCTCAGGCCATGATTTCCATGAAGGGCCGGATCAGCGGGGGAAATCTCGAGGCTGACGTTGGCAACAATGCTTGCGCGGCACACATGTCGTTGAAGAAGATGTGATGCGATGGCGGTCCCGCGGGAGTTACCGTCATGGCCGGGCCTGACCCAGTTATCTGGCGAGGCACGTGCGGCGATTGATGGCCGGGTCAGGCCCGGCCATCACGTGGAGAGGGCAGGGATAACCGGTCGGAATTTAATTCCGTTGGTGTTACTTCATCAACCAAACAATTAACCGCTTGTTAAATTGATTGTGGCACTCTCCGGCCCGATGTAATTTCGGCCGGGACTTAGCCATGAAAATCGGCGATGCGGTTGCGCCCGCCATTATCAACCGCCCATGATCGATGGCATCACCATCATTGGCGATGTGTTGCGGCCCAATGGACGCGGCCAGCCTGGAGGGGTCGATCGCGCGACAGTCTGGTTGTTCGATGCCATCAAGCGGCAACTGCACCTCGCCTGCGGTCTGCCGATCGAGGTCATGACCGCCGGTGGCGATCCGGCGTTGTGCCGATGGCTCGGTACGGTGCGCTCGCCATCTTCCGCGCATCGCCATTGGGCTGCCTGCTACCGGGACCTGCCCCGTTGCGCTGAACTCGACGCGATCCTGGTTCATGGCCTGCGACACCGGTTCTGTATCGGTTATGAATTACCGCCCTGCCTGATGACGCTGCTGAATTCCATCGATGTTCCATATATCGACCTGCGGCTGCATCCGGTCCGTTTTCTCGACGATCTTTTATTCGCGGCGCATGCGTCGGAGCCCTCGACGCGGGCCGCGCTGTTGACCATGGCGGTGCCGGAGGCCGAAGTCGTTATCACCGCCGGCCTGCGAGAGGCCATGTGTCACATGATTTCCGAGGCCAAAGTTCCCGCAAACACCTTGATCGTGGTTGGCCAGCGTCCGCTGGATTGCAGCCAGATCGTGGATGGTGCATTCTTCGACGCACTGCCGCGAGCCGCGGAAATTCATGCGATCTGTGAACGCCATGCCGCCGTGCTGTTGAAGCCGCACCCGTTGGAGCCGACGCATAGTCTGCTGGAGATCGCCGCCAGTGCGCCCAACGCCGTGGGCGTGGTGGGCGACAATCTTTATCGGCTGATGTCGCTGCCTGAGGTCGCGACGGTGCTGACCGTCAATTCGAGTGTCGCCTATGAAGCCCCATATTTCGGCAAGTGCGTGATTGCGCTGGCGCCGTTGCCACTTCGCCTCGGTTGGCTAGGAGCCGCGGATGAGCCGGATCTCTATGCGTCGGTAAATGATCAGGTGCTGTCGGTCGATTTCTGGCGTCTCGTGCTCTCACCGTATACGCCGGTCAGCCAAATGGACGGAGTGAGGCTGCGGCCGAAGTCGAACCGGATTCGGATCGCGTTCGACAGTTTTTGGAATTTTCAAGAAATCGACGCTGACCGGATTCCGACTTCCACGCGGGCATAATTTCCGGAAACGGTGGAGTGTGGCACGGCTGGTCGCTCTGGCCGATCCTGTATGCCGGCTTCACATGTATCGATCAAGAACATACTCAGGGCCAGATATTCGCACAAATTGTGATCTGGTTCACAGCGCGTGGTTGTGGATTCGTCGATAATCAGGCCCGTAGTGCACCAGGCATAAGACATCCGCGGGGGTACCATGGTTCGCGCTGGAATGAAGCTCAGTCGGCTGCTGTTCTTCGCTGCCACGATTATATGCTGTGGCCAATATCAGGCTCAGGCCACGGATTTGGATATTGATCCGATCGCCCAGCAGGCGCCGGAGTGGTGTTGGGCCGCCGCGGCGCAAATGGTGTTGACCCATTACCGTTTTCCCAATCTCAATCAGGTCGGCAACTACCAGTGTGGAGTTGTTGGCGCGCAGGGCGGTATGTGCGCGGCCAATTGCGCGCTTTGTCTCGGCGCGGGGGGAACGACACAGCGCATCGCCGCGGTTCTGGTCAATGGGGTTCCATCCGAGAACGGGGGGCATCATGTCGCCGGGGCAGATTATCGCCGACATCGACAATGGCGCACCCATTCTCGCGGGTATCACGCCTACCGGCATACCGTATCCACCCGGTCTCGGGTTCAGCCAGCATGCCGTCGTGATAGTCGGATACGAGGGCGATGAAGAAAACCTGGCGGTTATCATAAATGACCCATATCCGTATTCTCCGCCGTTGATCCCTTATCTTCTGGCTGGCGGTCAGATGTTACAGCCTGGCCAGTACCAGCTTTCATATCGGACGTTCGTCCAGGTGTTTCACTACGGCAACTCGATCAGGTTCGACTGAGTATCAAACGGGAGCCCGATATGCCGGACACGGTGTCACCTCAGGAAAACTCAGGCGGTATTCTTGAGATGCTGCACAGCCAGGAAGCCCGACTTGTCAAACTGGAAGACGAGAGCCAAAAAACCTTCTGGAAACGAATGACAACGAGCGCGAGTACGAGTGCGTTGTTTCTGGGTTTGGTCCTGACCTT
>JBEKGV010000139.1:0-8240 GCA_050012615.1 Acetobacteraceae bacterium
GCGGGAGCGTTCCACGCGGTCATCGATTTCGACAAGTTCTTGCGCGACCCGGAGCATCCGGCGCGGATGCTGCCGATTTACGATAATGGCGATCATCTGCATCCGGGGGATGTTGGCTATAACCGGATGGGCGATGTGATCGATCTGTCGCTGTTCGATTAGTCCAACGTCACGTGCCATGTCCCACGCCGCGGCCGGCCCAACCCGTGGCCGACGGCGGACCAACAGCTTCGGACGAGTGCAATCCGTTTCATGGCTCCTCGAGCGTCTTGCCGCGGATTCGTGCGACTGATATTGGGCACTACCCTACCGCTGCGATAAGCGGCGCGAGAGACGAACGAAAGCATGACAAAAAAACCGGCCGGCATTCTCTATCTCGCGGGTGACGTACCACCGATCGCCGTCATTATCGCCAACGCGTTACAATACGTCGCCGTTACGTCCAGCTTTCTGGTGTTTCCTCTGATCATCGTGCGGGAGGCGCATTTGGCCGCCAGCTCCGCCGACGCGATGCTGGGTTGGGCCATGCTGGTGCTCGCGTTGGGCACCACTTTGCAAGCGTTGCCCTTTGGTCCTGTCGGCAGCGGCTATCTCGCGCCCAGTGTCATGACCGCCGTGTTTTTGGGTCCGTCAGTGGAGGCGGTGCGGATCGGCGGCATTGCCCTGATGTCCGGCATGACGATATTCAGCGGGGCGGTGCAGGCGGTGCTTTCCCGCACGCTGAATCGGTTGCGGACGGTGCTGCCGCCCGAGCTCGCGGGTGTGGTGATTTTCCTGGTAGGCGTGTCGAACGGCGTGGTCGGTCTGCGGTATTTGTTGCAGCCGG
This sequence comes from Acetobacteraceae bacterium, assembly GCA_050012615.1. Lineage (GTDB taxonomy): Bacteria > Pseudomonadota > Alphaproteobacteria > Acetobacterales > Acetobacteraceae > Rhodopila. Next base: position 827 of record JBEKGV010000139.1, read on the forward strand.
GCGGCGGCGCCCTGCCGGATACGCGGTTTTGGATCGTGGCCGCGATCACCCTGGCGGTGACGGTCTCAGCGAATGTCTGGAGCCGGGGCGTTCTTGGCCTGTCATGCGCGCTGTTTGGCATGATAGCCGGCTACTGCGCCGCTATCTGGACGGATGTATTGCCATTCGGCAAGTTGGCGGAGGTCACGACTTTACCGGCTTTCGCGGCGCCCGGGATCGCCCAGATCGGCTGGTCGTTCGATGTTACTCTGATCCTGCCTTTCACGATCGCCGCGCTGGCCAATGGCATGAAGGCGGCGGGCTTGTTGACCGCGAGCCAGCGGTTGCAAGACGCCGACTGGGTGCGCCCGGACCTGACGCCGATCAGCCGCGGCGTACTGGCGGACGCGATCGGCGTCGCGGCGGGCGGTGTCGTATCCGTCTTCGCCGTGAACACCAGCGCCTCCTCGGTCGGATTGTCGGCGGCGACGGGAGTCACCAGCCGCTGCGTCGCTTATGCCATGAGCATGATGTTCGTTGTGCTGGCGTTTCTGCCCATGGTCACGCGTTTGCTGGTTTTGATGCCCGAGCCTGTGGTTGGGGCGACACTTATCTTCACCAGTTGTGCCGTCCTGAAGAACGGAATCGAAACGATCGCCGCGCGGATCTATGACACCCGCAAGACGCTGGTGGTGGGTTTGTCGATCATGGCCGGGTTGGGCGTCGAGGCCTTTCCGGCCGCCTTTCGGCAAATGCCCGACTGGTTGCATCCGATCACGGTGTCGTCTCTGGTGTTCGGCACGGTGGTCGGCTTCCTGTTGAACCTCTGTTTTCGCCTGGGCCAACGCCGCCGCGTGTCGATGACCATCGACCCGGCGATCTCCGATGCGGATGCACTGAAGGGGTTTGTCGAGGGGGCCGGCGCGTCGTGGGGCGCGCGACGCGACGTCGTGATACATGCGGAATGGGCGGCTCAGGAGCTGGTCGGCGCGGTGCAGGCAACGTGTGATCCGCGGGGACCGATGACGCTCTCCGTGTCGTTCGACGAGTTCAGGCTGGATCTCGATCTTCGTTATGAGGGTGATGCATTTCCGATCGTGAAGGACAAGCCGTCGATCGACGAGATGGTCGCGGACGATGCTGGCCTTCGCAGGATGTCGTCCTATTTGTTGGGCCAGCGGGCGAGCAATCTCGTGACGTCCCGCGACGGGGATATTTGCAATGTAAGGCTGCATTTCGCCCATTGACCGGCGGTTGTTCGAGCGACACTTTGGCCGGCCCGGCGGGCCGGCCACGACTATTGCGTTACCGCACGAACCCCTCCAATTCATTACGAGCCCAGGAAATGGCGTCATCGATGGAATCGCCGGTGAAGAGTTTGGAAAGCAGCGTGGGATGTGTGCCTCGGTTATACATCTGCACCGCGATATCCCTGGGCGCCGGGTACGCCGTGATATTTGGCAATGCATGATGCCACGGACGAATTGGGTAGTTGTAGACAGTGCCTTTTGGCGGTTCCACCTCCTCCCAGATCTTGAAGTCCGACATACTGGTCAATGGCGGAATGTCGTATCCGACCGAGGCGACACAGCGTCCCTCAACCTGCTCTCGCAGCTGCAGGAAGTGGATCAGCTCCTTCGCCGCCGGCTTGTTCTTGCCGAACGACCAGACGCCATAATACGAGTAGTTATAGGGAATGAATCGACCCTTCGGTCCGACCGGGCAGGGGAAATGCCAGGTATCCGCCGCCACGTCGGGCGCGTCGCGTTTGGCGACGGCCCAGGCTGAGGGCGGGTTCATGATGAGAGCGCTCTTGCCGGAAATGAGTGCCCGGTTGTTCGATGCGTCATCATAACTGACACAATCCGGCGGGAAAAATTTTACCAGCTTCTGGCAATATTCCAGCATCGTGCGGACCTGCGGCGAATCGACGGTGATCTCCCCCTTTTCGTTCACCAGTTCCGCACCGAATGCCGCGTAGATCACACCAGTGTTATTCGTTGAATCGCCCGTCTGTCCCAGGCCAAGCCCGAAGGGAAAACCAGCTTTATGGCAAGCCTCGGCGGCGCGCAGGAAAGCGTCGTAATTCCAGTCGGCCGACAGTTTCGGATCCGCCTCGTGCGCCGGATACATTTTCAGCACATCGATGCCGGCGAAGTTTTTCAGCATGCTGATCCGGCCACAGGTTGTCAGGTTCAATGTACCTGTGCTGCTTGGCACCGCCCACCAATGACCTTCGGACTTCGCGAGATATTCGACGACGGTGTCATAGGATCCGTATTTGCCCGACAACTCCTTGACGACGTCGTCAGCGGGCTCCAGCCGGGCGGCGAAATTGCCGACGTCCCAGTTGTACATCTGCATAAAGTCATGCCCTTCGCCGGCCTGAGCCTCGGCCGCCGCGGTGAGCAAGATTTTGTTGCCGCTGGAGGTGATGAAGTCGACGGTGACGTCGACCTTGTTCTTGTCGGCCCAGGCGGCGACCTGCTTTTGCAATGTGTCGTTCGCGCCGGGTACCCAATGATCCCATACCCCGATATTGAGCTTTCCGGCTGCTCCGGCGGTGCGGATATGGACGAGAGGCAAGGCGGCGGCGGTCGCGGCAAGCTTGATCGCGCGGCGACGCGTCACGGAACGCGAGGATTTCATGTCGTACACTCCCTGTGCGGCCTTCCTGGGCCGTCATTGTCGTTCAGATCAGGCCACCAGTGGCAGCAAGTCCGACGGGCGAGGCCTTACGGCGGCGCCACATGAGTGCGACTGAACTATTCGCGGACCTCGCGAAAAAAGCGAGCGAAAAATGTAACCGGACCTTGTAGCCTGGCCGAGCGACCCGCCGGCGGAGGACCCATGATCCAGGCCGATGAGACCTTCGATGGCACGTGGCCTTTCGCGCCGCGGTTCTGCGCGGCCTCGGGGTTTCAGCAACATTATGTCGACGAGGGCGAAGGGCGGCCGGTGATCCTGCTGCATGGGCAGCCAACCTGGGGCTATATTTATCGCCGGTTTGTCGCGCCGCTTGCCGCGACCCATCGGGTGATCGTTCCGGATCACATGGGGTTTGGCAAAAGCGAGACCCCTCAGGACCGGGAATATACTTTGTCCTCGCACGTGGCGAACCTGACGGCATTGATCGATACGCTGGACCTGCGCGACATTACTTTCGTGATGCAGGACTGGGGCGGGCCGATCGGCATCGGCTACACCGTCCGCCATCCGGAGCGAGTCCACAGCCTGGTCCTCATGAACACGATTTGCGGTTACGGCACCGCCGGACGTCGCGATCTGCCCAGTACGATCGAGTCGTCCTGGTTCCGCTGGATCCTGGAGGGACTGCCAACGGGCCGAACCGAGGCGGTGCTGTCACATCTCGGCTCAACCATTTTGTCGGTCATGCAAATCGTTGGGCTGGAGCGGTTGGACCGCGTCGATCCGACATTCATTCGCGCCTATGCGGCGCCCTTCGCTACGCCGGAGGAGTGTAAGGGCGCGATCGCGTTTCCACTCGACCTCGCGCTCGGCCGCATTCGCGACTTCGTGCGAGAAGGAGCGCCAGGCGTTCCGGCCCTCAAAACAAAGCCGGCGATCCTGATCGAGGGAATGCTGGATCGCGCGATCCTCCCCGCTCTGGCGCTCGCGGATTTTCGCGGTCTGTGGCCGGAGCGGCCAGTGATCGAGGTTCCGGGCGCGGGCCATTACATCCAGGAAGACGCCCCGGAGGTCGCCGTCGCCGCGATCCAGGCATTCCTCGGCGCGCTTCAGTCCTGACGCGGCAAGCGTAACGGCAGCAACGCGAGCAGCCCCGGGCCGCTGCCCAGCACCAGACCGAAATGCTCGCGACCCAAGGATTGTCCGGCGGCGCTCATCAGGCGTATGCTTGCAACGCTTACAGCGTTTATCGGCGGGCCGGGCCCGTCTGGCTACACCGTGCCGCCGGAGAGCGGCGTTCGGAAGGGAGAGTCTCAATGCCATACGCATTCACGACAGAGACCGTAGAATACATCCGCCACGGCACTACGCCGTATATGATGAAACTGTACAAGCCCAGTGGCGACGGGCCGTTCCCGATGGTGATCGATCTGCACGGCGGTGCCTGGTGCAACGGCGACCTCGCCGATTGCGACGGGCGTGATCAGGTACTGGCGGCAAGCGGGTTTGTCGTCGCGGCGGCGAATTTCCGGCACGCGGGCGAGGGCTATCCCACCTCCCTGGCGGACATCAATTTCGCGATCCGTTGGATGAGATCCAATGCCGCGAAGTTGAATGGCAACCCGAATGCGCTTGGTTTGTCGGGCACCAGCAGCGGCGGGCACCTCGCAATGCTGGTCGCGATGCGGCCGAACGATCCGCGCTATACCGCGATCGCTTCGCCCGCGGGCGGGTCGACAGACGCGTCAGTCCAGGCCGTCGTCATGCAGTGGCCGGTGATCAACCCGATCTCGCGCTATCGCAACGCGCGGCGCGCGAAGGAAAGCGCAAATCCGCCGAAATGGGTTGGCGACATTCCCTCGCGGCACGAGCTGTACTGGAAGACCGAAGCGGCGATGAGCGAGGGCAACCCGATCGACATCCTCGAAAAGGGCGAGAAAGTCGTGATGCCGCCGGCGCTGTGGATCCAAGGTCAGCCGGATCCGGTGCACGACTATCGCGATCCGGAATCGCCGGTGGAGCTGAACGAGCCATTGCGCTTCGCGCTCGATTATCGCAAGGCTGGCGGCTACATCGAGACGTTGTATGTCGACGACGCGACGAAGCGGGGGAACGTCTCGCACGATCCGACCGCGGCGTTCTTCCATCGCTTCCTGAAATAACGCCCGCCGTATCGTCGTCGTCGCGCCGGCGTGATCCCTGCTGCCGCCCAAGACGACGCTGAACAATGATCGAATTGGGCGGAAGGTACCGTTTAACGTCATCCCCGGGCTCGACCCCATAGGCACTAATTTAAGGCCGATGCACGCCGCTTTTCTCGTCATGGCCGGGCTTGACCCGGCCATCTGGCGAGGCACGTGCGGCGATTGATGGCCGGGTCGAGCCCGGCCATGACGCGTAAATTGAGGCGCGTGCCTCGTAACTTACCGCCTGTGGGGCTCGACCCGGGGATCTCTACCAGCACGGCGCGGCAATTGATCCCCGGAGCAAGTCCGGGGATGACGACAGAGGGAAAGCCCAGACGCAGCGGTTATTCTCGCCCGTTGACCAATCGCATCCTCCGGCTTGTCCGGGGGATGACGTATTGGTTGCGACGCAGGATCAATCGGCGGGTTTTCCGGGCGGAGAGAAACCGCTTCCCAGCGCGACAGCGACCACCTTCAATGTGCGGCCACGGAACATAACGAACGAGGGCGGCAACGGTTCAAGCCGGTCGAACATTTTGCTCAGGTTCGGCATGACCGTCTCGGCATGATTGGCGACCAGCAGCAGCATGTCGCCGCCGATCCGTCGTGCCATTGGGCTGGCCAGTTCGAACTCACGGCAATCCTGGTTCAGACAAATCACCGTCACATCCGGCCCAAGAGCATGAGCGATCTTGGCGGAATCTCGCCAGTTTGGGACGCCGACAACCGTTCCGGGCCGTAACAAACCTCGCGCGGCGAGGTCGTCGCGAAGCGAGGTCCAGTCCATGCCCTCGGCGGTGAAATCGTTCACCGGCAGTGCGGGCGACAGAAAATCGAATTGGATTTGCGCGGCGATTACCGTCACGCTGACGATACAAAGTGCCGCCGAGCCCGCGACGAAGCCGCGGACGGCTCGGCTGTCCCAGTGTGCCGCGACGAAGCGGCCAAGCAATGGAAACAGCATCAGGTAGCCCGGTGCGGCCCAATGAAACAACACGCGCTGCGACGACCAGGCGGAGATCAGCGCGAAAACCACGATCGGCGGTGCGCCGAGACAGACCAGCAATTGATCGCGCCAGCCGGAACGAAACGCCTGCCATCCAAGTATCATCATTGGCAGCCAGAACCAGGGAAGGACGAACAATGCCTCGCCGAGCAAGGTCGTTAGCGGTGCCAAAGGATGCAACCGCACCCCTTCGGCTCGTGCACCCTGAAACGCGAACGAAGCCCAGTGGTGTTCGACGTTCCAGATGATGACGGGAGAAAATATCAGCAGGGCGATGGCCGCCGCCAGATAGGGTTGCCGACGGCCCAGCCAGACGCGGTGCTCGCGGTTCGCGGCGAGGAACAGGAACGCTCCGGCGATCGTCAGCACAGCGGAATATTTCGAAAACAGTGCAAGACCGGCGCATGCACCCGCGCCGCACCAATATATCGTGGCTTTTCGCCCTTGTGCCGGCAGCGCGCGGATCAGGCACAGCGCGGCGCCGGTCAGGGCGCCGTCCAATGGCCCGTCCGGCAGCACCCAGGTGCCGCTGGTGACGCCGAACACCGGCGACAGGTTCAATGTCAGGGCAGCCCAGAAGCCTGTCCGAGGGCCTCCCACCGCGCAGCCCAGCCGGGCCATCAGCCACGTGGTCAGAGCGAACAGCAGAATGAACGGCAGGCGGGCGACGATCGGGGCCTCGGTGCCGAACAGGTGGGTCGAAGCCCAGGAGAGCCACCAGGAAGCGGGTGGATGGTCGTAATAGCCGAGGGAGAGCGCACGGCCGGCGGACACCATGTAGCTCTCGTCGACACCCAGGCCCATGGCGGCGCCGAAGGCGAGGCGGAGGCCGGTGGTGATGAGGATCAGCAGGAGAACGGGGCGTCGCACGCGGACTCGCTTCAATGGCACGGTGCGCCGTTTCGCGGCGTCCGCGCGGGCTGTATAAACGAGGCATCCGAAAACGCGGAACCCGGGGGACAGTGATGTACTGCGGCTGCTTTCATTGCCTCCAGGTTTATGAGGCGACCGAGGTGATCGATTGGATCGATGACGGCGAGACGCCGCTCTGCCCGCGGTGCGGCGTCGATGCGGTGATGATCGGCGTCACCGATTTGATGGAACTGCTAACCATGCATCGCATCCGGTTCGGACGGCGTCTTGACCCCGGGTTGGGAAGCGCCTCGGATCCCTTCAACGACAACTGAACGAACGGACAGCTCATGCGCGTTTGCGTTTACGGGGCCGGGGCCATTGGCGGCCATTTGGCGGTGCGGCTGGCGAAAGGCGGAGCGGACGTCTCGGTTATCGCACGCGGCAAGCATCTGGCGGCGATCCAGGCGAATGGGCTGGAGGTGCACGCGGTCGACGGCGTGCACAAAATCAAACTGCAGGCGACGGACGATCCGGCCAAGGTGGGGCCGGTGGACGCGGTGTTCGTCACGGTGAAGGCGCCCGCTCTGCCGGCGGTAGCGGCGGCGATCGGGCCTTTGCTGAAACCGGATACCGCCGTGCCGTTCGTGATGAACGGGATTCCGTGGTGGTATTTTTTGCATCTCGGTGGTCCGCACGAGGGGCGCAAATTGCCGCGGATCGACTCCGGTGACGTGCTGCT
>JBEKGV010000140.1:0-8227 GCA_050012615.1 Acetobacteraceae bacterium
CGAGGCAATGGCGGGATTGGATGTGCTGGTCACTCCGTCAGCACCGGGGGAAGCTCCGGCTGGATTGGAGTGGACCGGCGATCCGGCATTTAATTTCATTTGGACATCGTTGCATGTTCCATGCGTGACAGTGCCGGCGGGGACGGGGCCAAACGGGCTGCCGTTGGGGATCCAAATCGTTGGCCGCCGCGGCGAAGATCGGGCCGTCCTGGCCTGGGCGCGCTGGGTGGAGGCAGCGTTGGGTTGATTACGAAACGGAATAATTATCGTCATTTTGAACAGCCTATGATAGCACATCAGGCCGTTCGAAGCGCCTTCTGAACCACCTTGGGCGCGTGCTCGATGACGCGGAGGTAAGCTCTGGCCGGACCCTCCGGCCGGCGCGATCCGCGCTCCCAGTGGCGCTGAGTGTTAACACTGAACCCGAACCGGACCGCGAACTCCTGCTGCGTCATGCCGAGATTCGTCCGGACAGCCTTCACGTCGATCCGCTCTGGGACATGGACACGGTAAGCACTCGCGTCCGCCTTTCCCTTGGCATGGGCGACCGCCTCCTCGAGCCCGCCTCGTATACTGTCGGCGATTTTGCTCACGGCCTTCACCTTCTGAATGTCCTGACCAGCAGTGCAGTTAGCGTCCGGAAGTCGTTCCTATACTGCTGGCCCAAATCCGACCGGCTATTCTTCGCGAACGCCGTTAACGCGAACAGCGGCATGTCTGAGCCATGATGGAAATAGATGACCCGTGCGCCACCGCGTTTGCCTCGACCTTCCAATCCCCAGCGAAGTTTTAAAACGGCCGGTTGCTCAAGGCGATCTGGGTGACGGGACAACGTATCGGCTCTGGCAGATCACAGGGGATTTCAAAAACGATTACGATCTGCACCATTATCCCGCCGATCGGCAAACCCTGGTCATGCGGTTCATCGAGTACGGCTTCTATGCGTTCTTCGCGTTGTGTCTGCTGTGTATTGTTTCCGTGCTGGCTGCCGAGCGGTTGCGCGGGGCAGGACGCCAGTCGATGGCGATCACGGTCGAGCGCTCCGGCCGCAATCTGTTCGCCGCGGGTTTCGTTGCGATGCTGGCGGCCGGCTGGTTGGTTTATACGCGATGGTAACTCGCGATTTGTGCCGCAAGTCTCTGGCTTGAGCCGAGTTGCCAACGTTTGTCCGCCAATTCAGGTTCTGGGCCCACCCCAACGTAGGCGAGCGGTCATGATTTACCTGTGCGACATTCGGCGGCGAACCGGACCGGGGGCTGATCACGTTTTGACATTTGGGTGATTGAAACGTTCGCCAGAAAGCACGGCTTCAACACGGAGGACACTAAGGACGACGGTGTTTCACGGAGAAGCAGGTTATGGCGCTTCGCGCGGTCGTCGGCCGAACGTCAGCGCGAATGCCAAAATATTCTTACTGCTCCGTGAAACACCGTGGTCCCCGGTGTCCTCCGTGTTGAAGGCTTCTTGTTTGTCTGGTTGCTCGAGGCATGATCCCTAGAATTGCGCGTGCAGCCGCAGACTGAAAACCGACACCGGACCACGCTGGCGATTGTAAGCGGGGTTGTTGATTACCTGGTAATCCGCCGTCACGTGAGCGAAGCTGAACACGGCGACGCTGTAATAAGTCTCAAGAATTTGCTCCGGCCCGGCTTCGGGTAATTGGCCGTCGCCGACAATTCCACCAATGCCGCCTGCCGCCAGATATTCCTTTGCCGCGTGAGAAATTTGATTGGCGACGAGGGCCAGTGCAACAGTATCATCCGACCGGCCCCAACGAGTCCCCGACAACGAAAGTCCAGCCGCTATCGTCTGGTCGATATCGGTGAAAGCATCTTCTTCCACGCCGCCTTCCGTCCAGCCGGCCCGCGCGAACACTCCGAGATCGGAAGTCAGTTGCTGTTCGAGATTGAGCCCAATTCCGTATTTACTGCGATATCGGCGTACCGCACCGGTCGATGAAGTCTGACCGGTGGCGGCAGCCAGAGCCAACGCATCAGAATAAGTACCCAACTCGCCGCGGGTTAGCCAATACAGGAACTTCAACTTGCCGGACTGGTCCCACAGCGTATGCCGTTCCTCCAATTCCGCGATGAACTGCGCCTGTTGGATGAATCGGTCATCGAGATATTTGTCGTTCGGCGTGGTCGACAGGTCAAAAAGCCCGACCCTGACTGTCCACCAATCCTGATACCATTCGGCCGCCGCGCCATAGGTGAAACCCCACGCGTCCGCCGCGTAGTCGAACGTGCCCATGTCGATAATCGACCAATTCAGAAAATCATTGCGCGGGTCATGCGCATATTTGTTGGTGTCGAAGATATCGACCACGGAATACTTCCCAATCGTGAGGACCACGCGATTGGCGGTCTGGGTGCCGCCCAATTGGTTCAGGTCCGGATCGAGTTTTTCGGTGCCCCCGCCTAGATCGATCGTTTGGCGGAAGAACCCCCGCGCCATTCGATAGTATGGCGCGTTCTCGCCGATTTTATAGGCCTCGCCACTGAGGTAGCCCGCCACGCCAAGGCTGTTGCTGAGGCCAAAGCCTTGGTCGATTTCCGGATTGATCCAGATTTCGGCGCCCTGCCACGGCCGATATCCGAGATAAAGAGTCGCATCGAAGGTTTCTCGGCCGTTGGCGGATGGATTGAGGCTTTGGGGTCCCTGATAGGGGGAGCGAAAGGCAGGCTGCAGCAGCCAGGTTGTTGTTGTTTGACCATGAACCGCCCACTGCTCTGGCGTTGCCTGCTCGGTCTGCGCAGGTGCGGCCGGCACGCCCGATGGTTGCGGCGTCGGACCAACCATTTGGGCGCGGCATAGCAACGGGCACAACAAGATCGTAGCGGCCATCGTGACGCCTGAGGTCGGGCGCATTACCCAACTACCATGCGGTGGTTTTGGCATGACCGGCCCAATTCTCTGGCACGGTCCAGACCGGCTCTCTCATCGAGGGTGCGACACGGCGGTGGTCATTGTACCTTCGTGCGTGGTGTGGAGATGCCGCCAACGTTACTCCTCCGTCGTTGCAGCATTCCGGTATCCGATCGCGATTCATCCCGGCTCCACAATAACACGCTTGTGTTACGGTTTGAATATCGCCAAGGAAGCCGATTCGGATCGCACCCGCTACTGGCTCATCGCCACCTGGGCGACCTTGACAGCCACCAGGATGACGGCGGCGATCAGATAGCAGCGCAGAACACCCATCCAGATCCGCTGGCTGAGGCTCAGCTTTGGTGCCGGCAGTGCCGCGAGCGGCGGCATCCGCCATTGCGCCTTTGCCAAACGCGCGGTGTCGCCCGGCGCCGTTCCCGCGACCCTGCCACTCCGCGCCCACGCGAACACCGCGAAGCCCGCCATACCAAGGATCGTACCGCCGCCGAGCACCGCGAGAATCGTCTCACCGGGCATGTTTGGAAACACCGTCGCCGCGGTCAGGATGAGGGACAGCATCACCAGGGCCCAGATCACCGCGCCGGTGAACAAATTGAGCCAGCGTCCATTGACCCACGGTCCCAGCACCGCCGTGTCATTGCACAGTAGCAACAGAAACACCGTGGCGGATGGCAATAACACCCCCGCCAGCGTTTGCACGGCATTGGTCAGCAGACCGAGGAACGCGTCGCTGCCAAACAGGACCAGACAAGCCGCGACAGCGATCAGCCCGGCATAGACCGCGTAAAAGCCTCGCGCATCCGTTGCCTTCCTGTGCAGCGAGTGGCGCAGCACGAGCACGTCGCCGATCGCATAAGCGGTCGCAAGCGACACCGCCGACGCGCCAATGATGCTGGCGTCGAGCAAAGCGAGCGCGAACATCACGCCCGCGGCACGACCGCCATAGGCTTCCAGACCCGCGGCGACCGAGGCGGCGTCGGTAAAATGGCCGTGCCCGGAGGTGCCTTGGAAAGCGACCGCGGTAAACGCCATCATGGCGATCGCTCCGATCACCACCACGGCGATCCCAATCAGCAGGTCGGCCTTGCCGTAAGCCATGAAGTGGGGCGTGATTCGCTTGTCGATGACGTAGCTCTGCTGGAAAAACAATTGCCAAGGCGCGATCGTGGTACCGACGATCGCGATGACCAGCAGCATCACATCCGAAAGGCCCGCACCGACGGGAAACCGCGGCACGATGAGGTCATGCCCGATCTCCATCAACGGTGGGTGTGCCAACAGGAAAACCGGCACCAGCAACAGGCTGAAGAAGCAAAGCGCGAGAGAGAACCGTTCGAAGCGCCGAAAGCTGCCGGTGCTCGCGGCGGCGATGATGACGCCGGCGGCCACTACGACACCCCACGCGCGCGGCACTCCAAGGTAGCCAAGCGCGAGATTGATGCCGATGAACTCAGTAACGATCGTCAGCGCGTTCAGCAGGAACAGATCGATCACGCTGAACGCGCCCCAGAAACGGCCGAAGCGCTCGAGTATCAGGCGCGCATGACCCACTCCGGTCACCGCGCCCAGACGCAGAACCATTTCCTGATTGACATAAAGTACTGGGGCGAGGAGCAGCAGCGTCCACATCAACGCGGTGCCGTAGTTCTGCCCGGCCTGACTGTAGGTCGAAAATGCGCCGGCATCGTTGTCACCGACCATGACGATCAGGCCAGGCCCGGCGATGACGGCCAGCGTGCGAAGCCGCGCGAGCCAGGTTCCGCGACGGCTTGTATCGCCTTGGCGGATGGTGCCGAGCGCGCCCTCAATGTCGCCGAGATGGGCGGCATCGAGGACAGCGGCGCGGACGGGGTTGTCGAGGAGAACGTCTGACATGGTCATCTCACCGCGAAGCGTGGACGCTGCTCCGCCCAGCCAGTGCGGCGGGACGGCCAAGGGAAAGCAGGGCGAACCCCGTCAGTCCGGAGGGTCGTCGGGCGCGCGATCGTCCGTCTGCCAGCGGCGGACCAACCGGCCATCAGGCGTGGTAAGCCAGCACGCCGCCAGCGCGGGACGCATCACGTCCACGCGGTGAAGTGTGTCGTACAAGGCCTTGGGCGCGGCGTGCGCCCGCAGCAAATCTGAATTGAGGAAGGCGGTCATTGCCCTCTCCTCCTGACTCAAGCGGTTGCTCGAGCCCGGGAGGGCCTGGCCGCCAGCCCGGCGCCTAAGCGGCGGGCATCACGGTCACATGCTCGACCCGGGCGGTGATCCAACCCAACAGAGCGATCGTGGCAGGCAGGAAGCGCCTACTGTCACTCTCCGAGGGTTGGCTGGTAGATCGCGGGTTCATGTGATCCCTTACTGGTTGCATTCGAAACAGGGCACGCGCCCCCGTTCGCGCGGGAACGGCTGCACGGCGTATTGGGCGATATACTCTTCCGGGTCGCGGGATCAAGTGCGAATTTCGCGCTTTGCCAACCAAATATCGACGAGCCGAACATCCGAGCCAGGTTCCATGGCGGGGTCGTTTTTCCGGCTTGATCCACGCAATCCAGATCAGCGCCGGACGCCGTTCGCTTCAGGCTTCTGACGTTTGACAGGCCCGGTACCCCCGCATAAGGTCCGGCCCCCTATCGCAGGCGCGAAAAGACGGGGACATTCAAGGTCGTCCGCCTCGTCGAGACGTGTCTGAACGTCCCTTTTTTCTTGACCCGGAAGGCGCCAGGGTAACCCCATGAAAGTTCTGGTCCCCGTTAAGCGGGTGGTTGATTACAACGTCAAAGTCCGGGTGAAGACCGACAAATCCGGCATCGAAACCTCGGGCGTTAAGATGTCGATGAACCCATTCGACGAAATCGCCGTCGAGGAGGCGGTTCGGCTCAAGGAAAAGGGCGTCGCGACCGAGATCGTCGCGATTTCGATGGGTGTGCCCCAATGCGCGGAAACGATCCGCACCGCGCTCGCCATGGGCGCCGACCGCGGGATCCTGGTGGAGACAGACGTCGATCTGCAGCCGCTCGCGGTGGCCAAGCTACTCAAGGCCATCGCGGACCAGGAACAGCCGCAACTCATCATACTGGGCAAACAGGCGATCGACGACGACATGAGCGCGACCGGCCCGATGCTGGCGGCATTGCTCGGCTGGTCCCAGGGCACCTTCGCCAGCAAACTCGCCGTGGACGGCGACGTCATCACCGTGACGCGGGAGGTCGATGGCGGATTGGAGACGGTGGCGCTGAACCTGCCGTCGATCATCACCACGGATCTGAGGTTGAATGAGCCGCGCTACGCCTCGCTGCCCAACATCATGCGGGCGCGAAAGAAACCAATCGACAATAAGAAACCTGCTGACTTAGGGGTCGATCCCACGCCGCGACTGACCGTCGTGCGGGTCGACGAACCGCCGAAGCGGAAAGCCGGCCAGAAGGTCGGCTCGGTGGCCGAGTTGGTGAGCAAACTGAGAACTGAAGCGAAGGTGATCTGACCATGGCCGTTCTCGTTCTGCTCGAATTCGATCCGACCGGCATCAAGCAGCCATCCCGCTCCGCCGTTGCCGCCGCCCAATCCCTTGGCGAGGTCCACGCTCTGGTGGCGGGCGCCGGACTGGGCGATGCGGCCGCCGCTGCCGCGAAGCTTCCGGGCGTGACCAAGGTTCTGGTCGCGGATGCGCCGGCGCTGGATCATTTGCTGGCCGAACCGGCCGCGGCGCTGCTGGTGGCGCTGGCGCCGAACTATTCGCACATCCTGGCGGCGACCACGGCGGTTGGGAAAAACATCCTGCCGCGGGTCGCGGCGCTGCTGGACGTGCAGCCGATCAGCGACATCGCCGAGGTGATCGACGCCGACACATTCGTGCGCCCGATCTATGCCGGGAATGGCATGGCGACGGTCAAATCGTCCGACGCCAGAAAAGTCATCACCGTGCGAGCCGCGAGTTTTGACCCGGTTGCCGCCGAGGGCGGATCCGCCACGATCGAGCCCGTCGCCCTCGGCGAGCTGCCGGGAATTTCCAAATTCATTTCAGCCGAACTGTCCAAAAGCGAGCGGCCGGAGCTGACTGCTGCCCGAGTGGTGATTTCTGGTGGCCGCGGTATGCAGAATGGTGATAACTTCGCTTTGCTTGAGCCAATCGCGGACAAACTCGGCGCTGCCGTCGGTGCATCTCGTGCCGCGGTGGACGCGGGATTCGTGCCTAACGAATTCCAGGTCGGGCAAACGGGTAAGATCGTCGCGCCGGAGCTGTACATCGCCGTCGGTATCTCGGGTGCCATCCAGCACCTTGCCGGCATGAAGGACAGCAAAGTCATCGTGGCGATCAACAAGGATGAGGAAGCGCCCATCTTCCAGGTCGCCGATTACGGCCTGGTGGCTGATCTGTTTGTCGCGCTGCCGGAGCTGGCGGCGGAACTGGAGCGCTCCTGAATGAACGTCGACGTCAAACCGACTCTCGATGAAAGCCATCTGACCGTCCCGGTAGAGATCGCCCAGGTTGGGGTGATCGGCGGCGGACAGATGGGGAATGGGATAGCGCATGTTTGCGCTCTGGCCGGACTGCCGGTCATCCTGTTGGACGTCAAAGCCGAGGCGTTGACCAAGGCTATGGCCACGATGGCCCGCAACATGGAACGTCAGGTCTCCCGCTCGATCATCTCCGCGGACGATCGAGACGAGGCATTGGCGCGGGTCAAGACCTCGACCGATTACGCGGCCTTCGGCGATGCCGATCTGGTGATCGAGGCGGCGACCGAGAAGGAGGACGTGAAGCGCGCCATCTTTAGTACGCTGGTGCCAAAGGTGAAGCCGTCCTGCATCATCGCGTCGAACACGTCCTCGATCTCGATTACCCGGCTGGGGGCGGCGACCGACCGGCCGGAGAAATTCATCGGCATGCACTTCATGAACCCGGTGCCGGTCATGAAGCTGGTGGAAATCATTCGCGGCATCGCGACCGATGAGCCGACGTTCCTCGCGGTCCAGGCGCTGGCGCGGAAGCTTGGCAAGATCGCGGCGGTGGCCGAGGATTTCCCGGCCTTCATCGTCAACCGTATTCTGGTGCCGATGATCAACGAGGCGGTTTACGCGCTGTACGAGGGTGTGGGGTCTGTGTCGGGCATCGATACGTCCATGCGGCTTGGCGCGAACCATCCGATGGGGCCGCTGGAACTGGCGGACTTCATTGGGCTGGATACGTGTCTGTCGATCATGCAGGTGCTGCATGATGGGCTGGCGGACAGTAAGTACCGGCCTTGCCCGCTGCTGGTTAAGTACGTTGAGGCGGGGTGGCTGGGACGGAAGACCGGGCGGGGTTTTTACGACTATTCGCAGACGCCGCCGCGACCGACGCGTTGAGGCG
>JBEKGV010000141.1:0-8203 GCA_050012615.1 Acetobacteraceae bacterium
GATGCCGCAGCACCGGCCCCGCCAGCGCCGCCACATCGTCCAGACTGGGCATCAGCCGGCCTCCAAGAATGGCCCTCGCGCGGCAGGCGAGCATCAGCGCCTGTGCCGCCCTTGGGCCGGGCCCCCAGGCGACGTGATGGCGGACAACGTCGAGGTCGGTGCTCTCAGGCCTGCCGCCGCGCACCATCGTCAGGATCGCGTCCACCACGGCTTCCCCGATCGGCATACGACGGATCAGCGCCTGAGCGTCGATCAACCGCTCGGGGTTCATCACCGGATCCGCCCCAAGCGTCTCCGCGCCGGTCGTGGCGAGAAGCATGGCGCGTTCCGCGTCGATGTCCGGATAGGAAATATCGATCGCCAGCAGAAACCGGTCCAACTGGGCTTCCGGCAGCGGATAGGTGCCTTCCTGCTCGATCGGGTTCTGCGTCGCCAGGACATGGAACGGACGCGGCAGCCGGTGCTCGAAGCCGGCGATCGCGACCCGTTGCTCCTGCATCGACTGCAGCAGAGCGGATTGGGTGCGCGGACTGGCGCGGTTGATCTCGTCGGCCATTAGCAACTGGCAAAACACCGGGCCAGGGACGAAGCGGAAAGACCGGCGGCCGTCGATATCGTCCAGCACCTCGCCCCCGATGATGTCGGCGGGCATCAGGTCGGGGGTGAATTGCACGCGCTTGGTGTTGAGGCCGAGAACGACGCCCATGGTTTCGACCAGCCGGCTTTTGCCAAGGCCGGGAACGCCGATCAGCAGCGCGTGACCGCCAGCCAGCACCGTGATGAGGGTCTGATCGACCACGGCATCCTGACCAAAGATCACGCCGCCGACCGCCTGACGGGCTTTTCCCATCAACACGCCAAGCGCGTCGAGTTCCTCGATCATGCGGTCGGTGTCACCCGATCCGGGGCCAGGGCCGGACGTAGGCCCGGCCGGTGGGCCACCGGAAGGCCGGTTCTGTGGCGAAGCAGCCATACCTGCCGACATTGCGTTAGCCCTTTCGTTAAATGACGGTTCGCGCCGACCAGGCCACTTCCGCCGAAGGGGGGATGCTACCTATATCGGGGGAGGAAATGGAACCACTGGATGAAATTGGAGACGGAGCGTGACCGATGCCACTTCGCCCGTGCCGATCTCACTCCAAAAATCGGCGGCAGGGAACCTGACCCCCTGTGGCCAGTCGCCCAATGGCCAGTCGCCCAATGGCCAGTCGACATGTGAAGGAAAGTCCAACGATCCGGCCTTGGGCGGTCTGACGGTGAGCGGTCCGGTCATGCCTCGACCGCCGCGCACGCCAATTCAATGCGGAGATCTGCCGTTTTTGATCAGGCGAGATGGGACCTGGCTTTATCGCGGTTCGCCCATTCCGCGAAAGGAACTCGTCTGCCTTTTCGCGTCGGTGTTGCGGCGCGACGAGGAGGGCGCGTGGTGGTTGCGAACGCCCGCCGAACATGGCCGGATCGAGGTCGAGGACGCTCCCTTCGTCGCGGTCGAACTCGATTGGGCCGGCGACGGGCGGCACCAAACATTGTCCTTCCGTACCAACACCGATCAGGTCGTCACCGCCGGGCCGGATCATCCGATCCGCGTGACTCACGATCTGCTGACCTGTGAGCCGACGCCTTACATCCTGGTGCGCGAAGGTGACGGGGCGTATGGGATCGAGGCCCGGATCAATCGCGCGGTTTATTATGAACTGGTCGCGCTCGCGGTGCCGGAATATGTCGGCCCGCATCTGATGCTGGGGGTCTGGTCCTCCGGCACGTTCTTTCCTCTGGGTTTGATGCCTGACGAAGACGGCGAAGAGGAGTTTTGAGCCCCGACGAACTACGTGCGCGACTGGCCTCGGTCGTGGGCGGTACCGGTGTCGTGTATGGAGAGGAAATCGTCGGCCTGCTCGAGGAACCGCCGGTGCCGGCCGCCGTGCTGGTGCCCATCGTCATGCGCGACGAACCCTCTTTGCTATTGACCAGGCGCACGTCGCATCTGAAGAAACACGCGGGTCAGGTCGCGTTTCCGGGTGGACGAATTGACCCTGGTGACGCGGACGCGACAGCCGCCGCGTTGCGCGAGGCGGAGGAGGAGATCGCACTGGACCCCGATCGCGTGGAAATCGTCGGGCGGATGGATGATTACGTGACAGGCACCGGATTTATCATCACTCCGGTGATTGGCCTGCTGCCGGCCGACGTTCAGGTGCATCCCTCGCCGGATGAGGTCGAAGCTGTCTTCGAATTTCCGTTCTCGGTGTTGCTGGACCCGGATGCGCCA
Source organism: Acetobacteraceae bacterium (assembly GCA_050012615.1). GTDB lineage: Bacteria > Pseudomonadota > Alphaproteobacteria > Acetobacterales > Acetobacteraceae > Rhodopila. The sequence continues at coordinate 2,270 of JBEKGV010000141.1, forward strand.
CGCCGGCAGAAGCAGCATGTCCGGGGACGGTGGCGGGAATACTGGGTATGGCCACATCCCGATCATTTCATTTGGGGCGCGACGGCGGCGATCATGCACCATCTGGCCGGGAAACTACGGTGCGCTTCGCCGAAATAGCCATGTTCGTGCTGCCATTCGGGGTGTTCGTGGCATGGCGGCTGCTGGCGCCGACCATGGGACCACCCCGTAATTTGGTGATCGCCGTAACCGGAACTGTCGTGGCGATGGCGGGACTGCTGCTCGTGCTGTGGTACGAGGAAGCAGCGCCGCCGGGTACCGGATATGTTCCGGCGCGCCTGGAGGATGGGCGAGTTGTGCCGTCGCGGGTGGAACCCGTCGCGCCGAAGCGCGCTGACTCTGTTCCGCCGGCACAGGTGTCGCCCGCGAGTCCGGTACGGCAATGACCGAGACCCCGGCGTACCGGATCGCACCTCCCGATTTTTTGACCGAGCCGGCGATGTCCGGCCTCCTGGACGTGCTGCCTGAAGCACGCATCGTGGGCGGCGCGGTGCGCGATACGCTGGCGAAACGGAGTTTCGTCGACGTCGACCTCGCGTCTCCGCTGCCGCCCGAGACGGTGATGGAGCGGCTGGCCGAAGCTGGGATAAAGCCCGTGCCGACCGGCCTCTCGCACGGCACGGTGACCGCCGTGCTGCCGAACCGCCATGTCGAGATCACGACTCTGCGGCGGGACGTGGAGACGGATGGGCGGCACGCGGTGGTCGCGTTCACCGCTGACTGGCGTGAAGACGCGGCGCGGCGGGACTTCACCATCAATGCGCTATCGATGACCCGCGACGGCGCGGTGTTTGATTACTTCGGCGGATTGTCCGATCTGCGGGCCGGCCGATTGCGCTTCGTCGGCAGCCCAGCCCAGAGAGTGGCCGAGGATTACCTGCGGGTTTTGCGGTTTTTCCGTTTCTTCGCGCGATATGGCGGCAGCAAGCCGGACCAGCCCACGTTATCCGCGTTGCGGAACGCCGTGCCTCGATTGGCGTCGCTGTCGGTGGAGCGCGTGTGGCACGAGTTGAGCCGCGTCCTGTCGGCGCCCGACCCTGTGGCATCCATTACTTTGATGGACCGGTTGGGCGTACTCGCCGCTGTCGTGCCGGAAGGAACCGACGTCTCGGCGGTATCCCGGATCGTGGCGCGCGGAGCGCCGGTGGACCCGTTTTTGCGAATCGCGGCACTTTTGACCGGAGACGTGACCGCGTTCGCCTCACGGTTGAAATTGTCGCTGGCGGAACGCGATCGCCTGGCGGCGTTGCGGAACGCGCCACTGGCGAAGCCGGAGGACGGCGACACGGCACTTCGGCGACTGTTGGCGGATACGCCGGTGGATACGTTGGTGGATCGAACCTGGCTATCGGGTGGCAACGATGCCGCGTGGGATTTGTTACGGCACCGGCTGCGGGCGCTGCCGGTGCCGGTGTTCCCGCTCGAGGGACGGCATGTGGTCGCACTTGGCGTACCGCCCGGCCCGCGAGTCGGCGAACTGCTTCGAGCTGTCAGAGCGTGGTGGCTGGATGGAGGGTGCGTGGCGAACGCGGATGCGTGCCGCGAACAGGCACGAGGGTTGATCGCCGATAACCCATGACGCAGCGCCGGCCGGCGGACCGAGGACGGTAGCGAACCCCTGGGCGCCGGTCGACGCAAACGACGGCGCGTTAACGGTTCGTTAATCTGTTTGTGCGACAAAGCGAGAACACATCCGCGGCTGTTTAGCTTCGGATTGGAGCATGGCGAAAAACTCGCGCATCTGCCTGAACAGCGAGCAGAGGCATGAACCCCACCATCAATGCGTCGCGCGACCGCGCGATCGCCGCCAACAAATCGTCCCATTTTGGGAGTGCGCTCGACAGTTATTTCGTGAACGATACGTCCGGTAGCTGGACGGGTACCGATCCACAGGCCCCACCTCTGAATGATCTTTGGCTGTCCGGCGATTTGTCGCCGCGGTACTCGGCGATATTCGCCAGTCTTCCGCCGCCGGCGGGAGTCAGGGAACCGGGCGCGTCATCCCCGGCAGTCGTGGCCTTGGTTTCGCCGTCCTCGTCGACAGTCATCAGCCTCCCATTTTCGGCGAGCCCGACGGAATCGGCGGCGGCAGCCGCGACGGCCACGGCCTCCGCCACGCTCACCCAGGTGCTTTACCTGAAGGAGCCCGGCGATTCGGCGGCGATCAGCGTCAATGACATCAATCAGGGCCAGATGGGGGACTGCTATCTGCTCTCCTCGATCGGCGAAATCGCCCTGTTTGATCCCGGTTTGATCACCCAGATGATCCAGGCCAACACCAACGGCACGGAGATGGTGACGCTGTACCGCGCGGCGAACGGCAGCCTGCCGACCATTGGCACGGCGACGTACACGCCGGACGCGATCAACGTCACCAACAGCTTCCCGAGTGATTCCGTCAACAACGGCGCCACCCAGGATGTCTACGACGGTCAAAAGGAGATCTGGGTCCAGGTGCTGGAAAAGGCGGTGGCGACGTTGTGCGGCGGCTACAACGACATCGCCAACGGCGGCATCCCGAGCATCTCCATGGAGGAACTGACCGGCTGCCCAGCGGTGTCCATCTCGCCGGGTGCGATTTCGTTGCAGCAGTTGCAGAGCGACGTGGCGGCCGGCGACCTCATCACCTTCGATACCGGGGGAGATGGAGAACTGGCGTACGGGTTGTATGGCGACCACGCCTACATGTTCGAGAGCCTGAGCACGGTGAATGGCACCGTCATGGTCAACCTGCTCAATCCATGGGGCTTCGATGATCCGAACCCGATCCCGTTCTCGCAGATCGGTACGGTCGTGGACGAGATCGACATCGGCCAGGTCAGCGGTCGCGACCCGGGACCCTCGCTCGTCCAGCAGACCGCCAATCAGACCTGGACGCAGGGATCGAAAGTGTCTCTCACGATTCCCGCCGGGACGTTCAGCGACGGGTCCGGGGAGAAACTGACCTATACGGTGACGCAGGCGAACGGGCAGGCGTGCCCGTCATGGCTGAGCTTCAACGCGTCGACCCTGACCTTCTCCGGCACGGTGCCGGCCGGCATGGAGACGTTATCGCTGACCGTGACGGCCACTGACACCAGCGGGTTATCCTGCTCGGAGACCTTCGCGGCCGTGGTTCCCGCCGCCGCGCCGACACTGGCGCACCAGACCGCCGCGCAGACCTGGACCGAGGGCGCCAGTCTCTCCTTCACGCTGCCGTCGAACACTTTCGCGGATCCAAACGGCGAAGCGCTGAGCTATTCCGCGACATTGGCCAGCTTGCAGGCGCTGCCATCCTGGCTGACCATCAACAGCACGACCGGGACTTTGAGCGGCACCGCCGGTTACACGTCGGGTCCGTTGTCGATCAAGGTAACGGCGACCGATACCAGTGGGCTGTCCGTTTCTGAATTGATCCAGGCGACCCTCGTCGCACCGGCGCCAAAGCTGACGGATCAGACCGCCAGTCAGACCTGGACCGCCGGAAAGGCGCTGTCGTTCGCGCTCGCCTCCGACACGTTCACGGCGGTTCAGGGTCAAACCCTGAAATATACCGCGACGCTCCCCGCCGGGCTGACGATCAACCCGACCACCGGAACGATCAGCGGGACCGTCCCCGTTGTTCTGGGGACCTACACAATCACGGTGACGGCGACGGAAACCAGCGGGCTGGCGGTCTCGGAGAGCTTTAAAGCGACCATTGTCGCCGCGGCGCCGGTGGTGAAGCAGACGGCGGCCCAAGCCTGGACGGCCAACAAGGGCGTGTCGCTGTCGGTTGCCTCCGCCTTCGCCGACCCGCAAGGCGAGACTTTGACCTACACGGCGGCTTTGTCCAACGGCAAGGCTCTGCCGGCCGGGCTGACCTTCAACGCCGCGACGGGCACGTTCGGTGGGATCGCGCCGGCGGCTCTGGGCTCTCTGGCCATAACCGTCACCGCCAAGGATCAGAGCGGTCTGTCGGCCTCCGAAACCATCCAATGCACGATCGCGGCCTCGGCGCCGGTGGTGAACAACCAGCCGACCTCCCAGTCCTGGACCGCGAACAAGGCGGTGACCGACACGCTGCCGTCCAACGCCTTCGTTGACCCGCAGGGCGAGACGTTGACCTACGCGGCGACGATGGCCGACGGCTCGGCTTTGCCGAGTTGGCTGAAGTTCAACGCGACGACCGGGGCTTTCACCGGCACGGCGCCGGTCACGCCGCAGACCCTGGCTTTCACCGTGACCGCGACCGACCAGAGCGGCCTGTCCTCTCGGGAGACTTTCCAGGTGGCGGTGCAGGCGGCCGCGCCGGGCGTGGCGAACCAGACGGGCTCATTGATCTGGGCCGCGGGAAAGACGGTTTCCGTCACGCTCGCGAGCAACACGTTCGTCGACCCGCAGGGCGAAAAAATGACCTTGTCCGCGACCCAGGCAAACGGCTCGGCATTGCCGGCCGGCCTGACCTTCAACGCGGCGACCGGAACCTTCAGCGGCACCGCGCCGATCACGCCGGAGACTCTGGGGCTGAAGGTCACGGCGACCGACGCCAGTGGCCTTTCGACATCGGAAACCTTCTCGGCGCTAATCCAGGCGGCTGCTCCGACACTGGCACACCCGACCGCCAACCAGATCTGGACCGACGGCTCGACCATGAGCTTCCTGGCGGCGGCTGACACGTTCGCCGACCCGCAGGGTGCCGCGTTGACCTACGCCGTGTATCAGATCAGCGGTCCTGATCAAACCAACTGGCTTCATTCCTCCGTCGGTCTAGCTGACTTCACCGGTACTGTTCCCGCGGGACTGGCTGGAACGATCGGGATCAAGATCGTCGCGACCGATGCCTTCGGCCTGTCAACATCTGAGACGTTTGGGCTGACCTTCGCGGCGGCCGGTTCCCATCTTTCCGCCGCCAATGCTCCCGCCGCGACGGAGATGTTGGCCCTGCATGGTTGAGGTCACTGCCGCGACACCATCCGTCCCAACGGCTGCCCACCGAACAAATGCACGTGAAAATGCGACACTTCCTGTCCGCCATGTTCGCCCATGTTGGCCAGCATCCGATAGCCCGGTACCTCCAGCCCCAATTTCCGGGCCACGACGCCAACGGCGCGCATGAAACCCGCGATCTCCGCCTCGCTTGCCTGCGCGCTGAAATCGGCGAACGAGCAATATCGCCCTTTCGGAATGATCAGGACATGCACCGGCGCCTGCGGATTGATGTCATGAAAGGCGAGCGCCCACTCATCCTCGTAAACCGTCTTCGAGGGGATTTCACCGCGCAGGATACGGGCGAAGATGTTGCTGTCATCATAGGGCGGCAGCCCGGTCACCGGCATCGCGTATCTCCCAAAATGGTTCCCTTTCGCGTTTCCGCGCCAGGATCAGGGGATTTTTGTCGTCCTCAGTACGCGCGCGGCCAGGCTCGATTGGGCGCGCGAGGCTTTCTCCGCGATGCCGCTGATGCCTTCGCGACGCACCAGTTCAGCCCAGACTTCCTCGGGCGCGACACCGGTCGAGACCCAGACGACGATCAGATGATACAGCACATCGGCGCTCTCGGCGATCACGGCGTCGCGATCTCCGCGTACCGCCTCGATCAGGCATTCGACCGCCTCTTCGCCGAATTTTTGCGCGACTTTGGCGGTCCCGCGCGCCAGGAGCCGCGCCGAATGGCTGATCGCCGTATCGGCGCTGCGCCGGTTCATGACCACGGACCACAGCCGATCCAGCACGACCGCGCCGGTTTCCACGGGGACCTGGACCTTCAGAGCACGTTTCAGCTTGCCGACAGCCTTGCTCTTCCCGCTGCCCTTGTTGGCCGCCTTGCGCTTGGTTGTCTTCGCCACCGTCAGCTCGCCGCCGGCAGGCGCACCGGCAGTCCCGATTGGGCGAGTGCTTCTTTGACCTGCGCGATCGTGAACGTGCCGAAATGAA
>JBEKGV010000142.1:0-8198 GCA_050012615.1 Acetobacteraceae bacterium
GACGATGCTCTTCGTGCTGGCGCCGTTGGCGGTCATCATGGCGATGTCGGTCTCCACCAGCCCCTTCGCCGCTTTCCCGCCGAGGGGCTTCACGCTCGCATGGTACGGCCACGTGTTGGCTGATCCCGATTTCCGCTCGTCGCTCACGTTCAGTGCGCTGCTGGCCGGCTGTGCGACCGCCGGAGCACTGGCATTTGGAATGCCGGCGGCGTTCGCTCTGACCAGGTGTGCGATGCCGGGCCGCGACGCTCTGCGGCTGATCCTGCTGTCGCCATTGATCTTTCCCGTGCTGGTGATTGGCGTCGCCTTGCTGCGTTTGTTTTCCGACTGGAATTCCAACAGTGCACCGCTCAATTTGCTGATCGGCCACGTCCTGGTGACGACGCCCTACGTCGTGCGCACGGTCACCGCGAGTTTGTTATTGGCCGACGTGTCGCTGGAGGAAGCTGCCCGAACGCTCGGCGCGGGTCGCTGGCGCGTGTTTCGCCGCGTGACCTTGCCGCAAATCGCACCGGGAGTGGCGGCCGGAACGCTGTTCGCGTTCATGGTGTCGTTCGACAATTATCCAATTTCGATGTGGCTCGCGGACGCCCAGAACGTTCCGATGCCGATGCTGATTTACCGTCAGGTGGCGAGCATCTTCACCCCGGCGGTACCCGCCACGTCGACGCTGATGATCTTGTTCGCGTTCGTCGTGGTTCTGGTGATGGAACGGCTGGCCGGTTTGCGCCGCGCCATGGCCATGTAGGAAGGAAAATCTGATGCGAAACGGTCTCACACGGCGTGCGGCGATCAGGGCGGGGGTCGGTGCGAGCGTGGCGCTGCCTCTGGTGTCCATCAACGGCGCTCGCGGCGCGACGCGATCGATCCAGGTCGGCATCTATACAGCCCAGCAGGGGGAGTATGTACGGAAGCAGATCATTCCACAGTTTGAGAGCGACAATGACTGCAAGGTATTCACGACCGAGGGCGTGACCCTGACGCAGATTGCCGCGCTGCGTGCGACCCGGGAAAACCCTCGGTACAGCGTCATGTTCATGGACGATATCGGCATCGAGTTGTCCAAGCGAGAGGGTCTGATCGATCCACTTCCCGCCGATAAGATCCCCAACCTGGCCGGCGTATTGCCGCGGTTTATTGTCTTCGACGGCTATGGCGCGGCGTTCGCCATTTCGACCGGCGGCCTGGTCATCAATCCGCAGGTGACAAAACCTCTGACCACGTACGCCGAGCTGTGGGAGCCGCGTTTTAAACAGCGCTACCTCATGACGACGCCGAAATTCACCCAGAGCCTTTATCTGCTGATCGCCGCCGCGAGCCTCGTCACCGGGAAACCGTTGAAGGAAGCACAATACGAGATCGACGCGGCCTGGCCGAAGATGGCCGAGCTGCGACCCAACGTGGTGAGCACTTACGAAAATCCCTCGCAGGTGATGATGGTGGCGCAAGGCCAGGTCGATATCGCCGGCATCGAATATTCGAAGAACCTCTATCCGTACACGGTGCAGGGTGCACCGTTGGATATGTGCTTTCCGAAAGAGGGCACATTCGCCGGCATCAACTGCCTGAGCTTCGTCAAGGGCGGTCCGGAACCCGACCTCGCCGCGGCGTTTATCAATCGCATGCTGGAGCCTTCGGTGCAGCAAGGGTTGGCCGCGGCGACACTGACCTCGCCATCGGTCAAGGGGGCGACGTTCGCGCCTGACATCGCCAAATACATCGCCTACCCGGAGGCGAAAATGGACGCCATGGGTTTGTTCGCCGCCGACTGGGCTTACATGAATCCGCGCCGCCCGGGATGGTTGGAGAAATACAACCAGGTTTTCGGGAGCTGAGGGTGGACTCTGAGACGCCACCTTCCGGTTTCGCCGCGCCGCCGCGGACCCGATCCACGACGGTGCGGCTGAACGAACTCAGCAAGCGCTATGGCACGCAGCTGGCGGTGGATGCTCTGTCGCTGACCATCGAGCCGGGCAGCATGCTGGCGCTGCTCGGGCCGAGCGGGTGCGGTAAAACCACGTGCCTGCGCATGATCGCCGGATTGGTGCAGCCAACTTCGGGTGAGATTTTCATCGACGGCAAACGCATCACGGGCACGCCCGTGCATCGCCGTAACATTGGCATGCTGTTTCAGAACTACGCGTTGTTCCCGCATATGACGGTCGCGGAAAACGTCGCGTTCGGTCTGGAGGCGCGCCGGCTACCCAAAGCCGAGATCGCGTCGCGCGTCTCCGGCGCATTGCAATTGGTCCAGTTGGGCGGATACGCTGATCGCATGCCCGCACAGTTGTCGGGAGGCCAGCAGCAACGCGTGGCGCTCGCCCGCTGCCTGGTCGTGGAGCCGGCGTTGCTGCTGCTCGATGAGCCGCTGGGAGCGTTGGACAAGGGTCTTCGCGAAAACATGCAGGTCGAGTTACGCGCGTTGCAGCAGCGGCTCGGCATCACCACGATCATGGTGACGCACGACCAGGATGAAGCACTGACGTTGGCCGACCGCATCGCGATCATGCGCGGTGGACGGCTTGAGCAACTGGGCTCGCCCGCCGAGGTTTATCAGGCGCCGGCGTCGCGTTTCGTTGCTGGATTCATTGGCGTATCGAATTTCTTCCGCGGCCGGGTCGATCGGCGGGACGGTCAGGCCGGATCGGTAATGACAGACTCGGGGATCGTTTTGACGATCCCGGATTGCCCGCCCGGACGGGACAACGTCACGGTCGCGTTGCGGCCGGAAGCCATCATCATCGAACCAGCAGCCTCAGTGGATGGACCGAACCGTGTCGTCGGCACGGTCGAGCAGGTCGTGTATCGCGGCTTCATCAGCCACACCTACCTGCGGCTGAACAACGGCGAGATGCTGATCGTTTTTCAACAAGGCGCCAATGGTGCTCCCCACGTCGCGGGCACGCGCGTGCTCGCTCACTGGGCTGCCGCGAGCAATCGCGTCGTACATGACGAGGGCACCAGCTAGTACTCACCATCGCGAAAGCGCGAGTCACGATCGTTACACCGTCATGGCCGGGCCTGACCCGGCCCGCTCTCGCGGCACTGTGCTGGAAGAGATGGCCGGGTCAGGCCCGGCCATGACGCGGGGATGTGTCGGGCTTCAACGATTCTGGGTACTAGTCGGCACCCTCACAGTTTCCTTCGGCGAGGGCCTCAGCCAGAGCCCAAATCCGATCGGGTGACATTGGTGTCTCCGGATCATTCAGGAGTTTGTCGATCTCCTCCTCGGTCCGCTCGCAATCGCTTCTGGTCATGAAAAAGCTCCTAAGCCCCTCGTCTGGGGGTAATGTTGCGACGCACCATTGATTTTGCAAGAGGATCCCGCACTTTGTTCAATGGGTTGGAGCCGCCGCCAGCTCGCGCATCGTACCAATCACACGACGCATGTCGTAGGGTTTTGGAAAAAACTTCGCCCTGTCGGGCAGCTCCTCCCTGCTGAGGAAAATGTTGCCTGAGGCAATAAGTATTATGATCCAGGGCCATCTTTCGCGGACCTTGTGGGCCAGTTCCAGGCCGTCCATCGATCCCGGCATCCGGATATCCGTAAACAGCACGTCGACGGCCTCGGGACGTGCCTTGCAGAGCGCCAGCGCCTCCGTGGCGGTACCCGCTTCTATCGTCACAAACCCTTCCTCGGTCAGGGCGTCGACGGCGAGCATGCGGACCAGCAGCTCGTCTTCGGCAACGAGGACGACGAGCGGTGTGATCTCTATATCGAGGTTCAGAGTGTCAACCATATTGGAGAAGCCACGCCGCTCCGCAAAGTTCCCTCCCCCGGGGAGACGCGCTCGCAGCATGCGCGGCGCCGGACGTCTTGTAGGGCTGGCATCTCCGTGCAATGTCCACGCGATTTCCTCGGTGGTGGCGACGATGCCGCCAGCATTCCGTGAGGAACGTTTCGTCCGTCGCTGATGGCGGAATTGTCTGGCCGCCCTCCTATCCCTGTTGGGACACCGATTCCGTTGGGCGAGCCGACGTATTTTGATGTGTCTGCCGTTCGGCCTCCCCGTTGATCTCGGCTCCGAACATTACGACGAACACCGACAGCCACATCCAGGTCAGCAAAATCAACGGTAGGCCCAACGAACCGTAGGTCTTATTGTAGCTGCCGAAGTAGTAAATATATGCACTGAACAGGACTGAGCCGATGACCCATAGGATTGTGGCCACCATCACGCCGAGGGAGGTCCATTTCCATTTCGGCTCGCTCCGGTCAGGCCCGTAGCGGTAGATCAATGCGACCATTCCCATGACAAACACGATCAGGAACGGCCATTCGACGACGAGACCGATCCAACGTCCCGGTCCGCGCGCGACGCTTCGGTTCAATACCACGGGCAGGCCAGCAACAAGTGCGAAGGCGACCAATCCACCGATAACTACCACGGCGGTCAGTACCAGGGCAGTTGCGTTGAATTTGATGAATCCGCGTCGTTCCGGTTGATCGAAGGCGATGTTGAGTGCCGTCATCATACCGGTCATCCCGCGCACGCCGCTCCAGAGTGCGATCGCGATGCCAATGATGGCACCAAAGCCTAGGCTCTGGCTCGACGCGGAGGCGAGTTGAGTAAGTTCATTGCTGATCAATTCCACAGTCGATTGTGGAAGCATGCCCGACAGGGATTGGACGCTTTTCGCCACATCCGCGGGGTTTGCGACCAAACCGTAAACCGAAACCAGCGCGGCTAATCCGGGGAACACCGCCAGCAGCAGGTAATAGGTCACGCCGCCCGCAACGAGCGACAGATTTCTCTCGGCTGTCCCCTTCCACGCCCGGTGCAGGATATCCCCCCAACCACGCACCGGTATCTGCCAAGGGGCGTCGGCATCACGACCGCGGTCCTGCTCCATCCCGTCCAGCCCCTTCGGTGAAAATCCGGCTGTAGGCCAACGCGCCTTCGTACTGGGCAGGCGGATGAGTGCGCGCTCTCTGAATTCTGCTGTCGTGGCCGCGGGGACCGGATTCATCCTCGGGCGCGCAACCGCCGGATCAGAGCCTGTCACGCCCAGACATTCATCCAGCGGGCAAGCATTCTGGCTCGCGTTACGCCCTAGGTAACCGCCCAGAATGCAACGCCTATCGCGATCACCGAAAGTATTAGCGACGTGGTCAAAACGGCGAAGATTCTTCCGCTGATAACTCCCTGGCGCGCGTCGATCGCAGACTTCTCCGCGGTTGCCCTTGGGTTATTGGATTGTAATTCTATAGCCATCGGGTCAGCTCCAGGACCGATTGGTCCAACTGGGGTAAAGCAGGAGCCGGTATTTAAGTTCCCTTCCTGGCGGCGGCGCCCCGGTTAGCGGACAAATTCGAAAGTCAGTATCCCCGGCTCCATGGGTACCCGATAGATGTTCGGGTCAGGCCCAGATGTGACGGTGTAACGGTCATGACTCCCGCTTTCGCGATGGTAAGTACCAGGTGCGCTTGCGCCGGCGCGAGGCTTCTCCCAAACTGAAGCATAAAATTGGGAGAAAACGTTATGCTCAGCCGCTGCCAGGGCGTGGCCCTGTTCGCGTTGTTGCTCGGACTTTCGGCCGCGTCCGCCAGGGCGGAGACGCCCGGGATCACCGACACCGAGATTAAGATCGGTCAGAATGCGCCATTCAGCGGTCCGGCCAGCGTCTATGGACAAATTTCCACGGCGGAGACCGACTATTTCAAGATGATCAACGATCAAGGCGGCATCAACGGCCGCAAGATCGTGCATATCGCGCTCGACGACGGCTACAGTCCGCCCAAGTCGGTTGAGGTCGTGCGGCGCCTGATCGAGGAGGAACAGGTCGCGATCCTGTTCCAGACCATCGGCACCGCACCCAACGTCGCGATCCGGAAGTACGTCAATTTAAAGAAGGTGCCGGATATCTGGCTCGGTTCCGGCGCATCTATATTCGTTTCGACATCACAGGAATTTCCCTGGAGCATTCCATTCCAGCCCAGTTATCGGCTGGAGGGACAGATGTACGCGAAATATATTCTGGAGAATTTGCCAAATGCGAAGATTGGCGTGCTGTATCAGAATGACGACCTCGGCCGCGATTATGTCGCCGGGCTGAAGGATGGTCTGGGCGAGAAATACGACAAGATGGTGGTTAAGACCACGTCGTATGAGGTCACCGATCCGACCATCGACTCGCAGGTGTTGGATCTGAAAGCGTCGGGCGCGGATGTGTTTTTCGACGCCAGCACACCCAAGTTTTCCGCCATGTCGATTCGCAAGACAGCGGACATCGACTGGCATCCACTGCACATCATCGATTCGAATGGGGCCCTGGTGAAGCCGGCACTTGACTCCGCGGGGTTCGATAAGTCGGTCGGCGTGGTGACGGCACAGTATTTAAAAGATCCGACCGATCCCGGCTGGGACGACGACGCCGGAATGAAGGAATTCCAGGCCTGGCGTGCGAAATATGCACCCGAGAGCGATCCCGCGAACCCGGTCTGGGTCTACGGCTACACGATGGCGCAGGCTTTGGTGGTGGTGCTGAAACAGGCGGGCAGGGACCTGACCCGGGAGAGCATCATGAAGGCCGCCACGAACCTGCCGGATACGACGACTCTGCCGATGGTGCTCCCGGGGATAAAGATCAGTACGTCTCCGACGGATTATCGCGCGATGAAGGGCATGCGGTTGGTCAGGTTCAATGGCAAGATGTATAAGTTGTTGCCGGAGTGATTGAGGCCGCGAACTTCATTCCTTCGGTGGCGTCAGGCGTGGCCCCGCGTCTTTGGCCTTGGCGAAGCTTTCCGCGGCCTCTTTCTCGCGTCCCATGTTCGTGAGCAGGATCCCTCGGTTGTAAAGTGCGATGGCATAATTCGGATCGAGCCGGATGGCCTCGTCGAAGTCCTGGAGCGCGCGATCGCTCTCTCCCTTGGCCGCGTAGGTAAGGGCTCGCCCATCGTATGCTTCAGGGTAGTTCGGGTCGAAACGAATGGCCGAGTCGAAATCTCGAATGGCGAGATCGTATTGAGAGGTATCGAACAAGGCGCGGCCTCGGTTGAGGAACGCTCTCGCCACGTCCGGCGGGTCCGGGTTAGACCGGATGATCGCCGAGCAACCGTGGATCAGCAGCTTTGGATCGTGCCCGCGGCACCACTGCCACAGTTGCGCGAGGGTCTCAGCCGTCGCGACACGAGGCAGGATGCCGGCCAGTATCGCCGCGAGCAAGAACCGCCTCATCATCGCTCCCGTCACTGGCCCGGATCGTTGGACCTGACGGTACTATGGGTCAATGGCGGGGGGTCAATGGCCATGACGAGAAAAGCGGGGGACATTACATTATCGACACGTTAACGCCTGTCACCCGGGCTTCGCCCGCTTGCGCACCGCCGACTTCGCGCGTGCCGCGATCGCCTGACGCTCCCCATACTTCATGCCTTCAAGCTTCAGGCCATCCGGGTCGAGGAAGAATACCGCATAGTAGTCATCGTAATATTCACCAGCCGGATCAACGATGGTAGCTTCGAGTTCTTCACGCAGAAAAGTTTGCAATTCGTCCACGTCCTTACGGCTGCGCAGCTGAAAAGCGTAGTGGTGAAAGCCGACGTCGCCGATGCGATACTTGTGTTTGCGTCCATCGGCATCGGCGGGACTGATCCAGAAACGTGTTTTGCCATTGGTCCAGCCGATCGCGTCGTCATATTCGTCCGACAGGCCGAACCCCAGGAACCTGAACAGACGGCTATAGAATTGCTTCGACTTTTCGTAGTCGCTCACCCGGATCGATAAATGATCGATCCCAACCACTCGCATCATATGAGCCTCCCTTGTTCGTGCATCCTCGACGCCGCCCAGCCGGAGAATACATCCGTCGTGGCGCGGTTCCACCGTCAGGCCCGTGTTCGAATCCAATGGACGCGTCCATCTTTCGCGGCGCACATTCTCGATTGAATCCCTCGTGTTCATGACGGAACCGAATGTGGAGCACAGCCGATGAACGCCGGTGACGGTGACGACGACCGGACGGCGTTGCGCGCCCTTTACCGGGCCCCCGAGGCCCAGGTACTGGCTCCGTTGCTGGACGCCGCCACACTGGCGCCGGAGATCGCCGCGCGGATCGCCTCGCGAGCCCGGGCGTTGGTTCGTGCCGCTCGCGCCGCGCACCGGCCTGGCGCCGACATGGCGGACCTTCTCAACGAATACGGGCTGGACACGCGCGAGGGCGTGGCATTGCTTTGTCTGGCCGAGGCGCTGTTG
>JBEKGV010000143.1:0-8163 GCA_050012615.1 Acetobacteraceae bacterium
GTGCCAATTCCTCGGATTTACGCACGGTCCGTTATCCCTGGGCATTCCCGCCTTGCCGCCGTGTTGGGTGCCGGCGATCAGATAGCCACGCACGTTGGCCGGCAATGTTACGTCCCGCGAACCCAATGGGTCGGTGTGTAAAAGTGAAGCGCCCTTCTGCCAGTATTCGGTCGAGGTGTTCGTTTCGATCAATTTTGGATCGCTCGCGTCGCGGCGCATCAATCCGCCTGTGGCTCCGGTCACGGGATCGGTCATGACGGCCGACGAGAACGGGAACTCGATCTCCGGGAAATCGTGGTCCTCATGCCAGGTGCGAGTACGAAATGGTTGCGCGAACGGCGTGTTGAGGAACAGGCGCCCAATCCCGGCGACATGCGTCAACACCCCGTCGAACACCCGGCTCCCATCGCAATCCGCATTGAATCCCTGAACGATATGATCCCGCAGGTAACGGCCAGCCTGAGAAATGCCAAACGCGAGCGTGTGAGTGATCGCCCGGCCGGTGAAATCCGTGCCGTGCGACCGGATGTGGCTGACGATGTCCCGGGTCGCCGCGAAGCCGATCCCTTGCACGCGCGGATTGGTCGCCTCGTAACGAATTTCGTAGATGGAACCGATGACGGGTATGGTTCCCTCCGGCGCCAGCCTGACCGTTCTGGGATCGGCGAGAACGAAAGGCACAGGCGTTCGCTCCGCCGTCTGGGTGCGGCGAACCGTGACTGAGAAGACACGAACCGCCTCGTGCGACAGCCGGAATGTTTCGTGTACGCCAAGCCGGGTTCCGGATATGAACTCCTCGCGGATCGGCTGGGTCAGGCCTTCGATCGAGGGAACCTCCAGCCACAACCCGGTCGATTTCGGCGCGGCGGGATCCCAGCCGGTCCACAACAGCGAACAGCCAAGCCGGAAGGGCAGGGCATTGCCCAGATCAGCCCGGGTTTTCGGATCGTTGCCCGGCGTGCCGGCGCAGAGATTGGCCAGCATCATGATGCGGCCGCGATTGTTGACCTCGTAAAGCAGCCGCCCATTGCCCAGTACTGGATCGGCGGGCCGCAACAGGATGTACGAGCTTCTGTATTCCACCATGCCGTCGGCATCGCGCGGCGCCCGGCTCAACAGGGAGATGTTCCGATTGGCCGGATGTTCAGGATCGAGTGTCCCCGACGCCACGCCCTCGATCCGCTCATACGCACCCGAGGCGCCGAAGACCGCACCCCCAACGAATGGTTCGCGGCGGTGCGGCGTGAATGTAACCCGCCCGCGACGACGATCCAGCACCGTACCCTCCGGCAGCGACATTTGTGACATCCTGGACCTCTCGATCTGACACGGCCGGCACCCGGGCCGGGGCTGGCTGTCCGCACGTCACGGTAGCCTTGTGGATTATCGGAAACAACACAGGCCACTCGCCACACAGGCCTCTTGCCATACAGGCCTCTCGTCACACAGGCCTCTTGCCACCCAGGCCTCTCGTCACACAGGCCTCTTGGCACACAGGCCTCTCGTCACACAGGCCTCTCGTCATGCCCGGGCTTGACCCGGGCATCTGTCGCGGCACCACCTATGAAGCATCCCACCCCCCTTCCTCATTTCCTTACAAGTTCCTTGCTGACATCACCGCGGATTCGGCTTAAGTAACTGACGGCTCGCACAATGGGCCGGATACGAAATGGAGGGGATAAAACCACCTTCAACCGTAATTGGGAGCAACACGTTAACCGGCGGCACTGTAATGTGCGGTCATAGCGGAACCGCGAGAGACAGAATACTAATTCGAAACAGAATTTCGTTCAAGAACATCCTCGCCAATCCCGCGCCGTCACACCGCTACCCGCCTGACTTCAGTCCGGGAGAATAACCATGATCGCGCCGACGCAGACCGCCGATTACCTACTCGGCAAAAAACTCGATAGCATTCCGTTTAGTGCTTATCACGTGCTTTTGATCGTGGTGCTCGGCACCGTCGGGTTCGTCGAAGGCTACGACCTCGCTCTCGGCGGTTCGCTGATCGTGCTCGCCAAAGAGCCACTGGGCCTCACAGGGGACGACATTCGCTGGCTGGTCGCGGCGCCGACGTTCCTTGTCGTGATTGGCGGCTTCACCGCCTCCGCGCTGTCCGACCGGCTCAGCCGCAAGCTCATCATGCAGATCGGCGTCGTCGTCAGCACCGCCCTGACCCTGATGATCCCGCTGGCGCGAACCGCCGAACAGCTGATCGTCATCCGCCTCATCACCGGCATCGGTTTGGGGTTCGCCATTCCCGCGGCCTTCCCGATCGCGGCCGAGTTGATGCCGGCGCAGCACCGTCGCACCTATGGCGCGATTTATGAGGTCATGCTGGCCAGCGCCTTTACCGTGCTGCCGTTCGTGGCCTTCATGCTGGCGGGCAATCCGGAAGGTTTTCGTTTGATCGCGCTTCCCGGCGGTCTGGCTCTGGGCGTCGTGCCCGTACTGGTACATTACGCGATTCCGGAAAGCCCCCGCTGGTTCCTGCGGCGAGGCCAGGCGCAGGCGGCGGTCGACGCGGTGAACCTGATGATCCGGCGGTGTGGCAATCGAGTGGCGCCGCTGACCGTGGGTGGGCTTGGACCCGACCTCACCGTGGGGCGCCAGGCACTTCCGCCTTTCATGGCATTGTTCCGCGCCGGTCAAATGCGTTGGACGTTCATCGGCATACTCTGCAGCGTCAGCGCCAGCACCGCCTATTATACTTGTGCGATTCTGTTGCCGAAGGCATTGGTCGACCAGGGTGGCGCCGTGGCGCTCAGCTTCGGACTGGCGTCGGTTCTGTTCATGGCCAGCATTCCCGGCAAATTGTTCACCGGCTATCTGATGGAGATCATCGGCCGGCGCTGGACAATGACCTACTCCCTCGCCGGCTCGCTCCCCGGCATCGCCCTCATGGCCGGTGCCCACTGGGCGGACGAGTTGGCGCCCGTCATTTTCGTGGCGGGTGCGCTGATCACCGGCTTCACCGTGCTGTCGGCGTTTCCGTGCACGCGAGTCTATCTATCCGAGCAATTCCCCACCGCGCTTCGCGGCCGCGGCCACTTCTTCGGGGAATCGTCTGCCCGGATGATCGCCGGTGTGCTGTTCCCGTTGTTCCTGGAACGCTACACGGCCTCGCCCCTTGTGTTCTTCGGCACGTTGCTGGCCGTGGTCGGAATCGGCGCCTTCATCCCGCTGCTGCTGGGGCGCGAGACGGTCGGTCAACTGGAGACCGTCACCGAGGTAGTTCAGGTCGCGGCCTGATAACGGCGTGCTCTTGGGGTCACCGCGGCCGGTGGATGTCCTGACCAGGTCAGGGATGACCATGACGCGAACACTGACGGGATTCCCAGGCTTAATACCAACGGCGATAAGTCTTGAGTCATGTGTTACCCGTCATGGCGGGGCCTGACCAGGCCATCTGTCGCCGCAAGTGCTTGAAAAGATGGCCGGGTCGCGCTCGGCTATGACGTTGAGTGGACGGCGATGACCGGTCGGAATTTAAATCCGGTGGCATAAGATCGAGGGATTGTCGGATCGCATTATTTTCCCGCGGACGTGACTTCCTTGCTGACAACTCCAAGGATCGGCGGTAGGGTCGTCGCAGGCTCGGGAACATGGGCCGAATGAAAAAAGGAAGGCGGATAAAGCCGTCTTCACACGCAACAGGGACCAACACGCCACCGGCGGCACTCTTACGTGCGGCCAACGGAAGACCGCGAGGAATAAGATACGATAACGTAATAAAATATGCTCACGACCGGCTCGATACGGCGACCTCGCCGTCCCCGCTGACTCGCACCGCCGCCCGGCCTGGCTTCAGTACGGGAGGACAACATGCTCGCGCCATCGCATACCGCGGATCATTTGCTCGGGAGGAAACTCGATAGCATCCCGTTCAGCGGCTACCACATTCTGATAATCGTCGTGCTTGCCCTTGTCGGTTTCATCGAGGGCTACGATCTGGTGATCACCGGCTCGCTTCTGGTGTTGGCCAAGGTGCCGCTGCATCTGACCGAGTCAGACATACGCTGGCTCGCCGTCGGTCCCACCTTCATGTTGTGCCTCGGCGGATTCGCGGCCTCGGCGGTATCGGACCACTGGAGCCGCAAGACCGTCATGCTGATCGGAGTGGTCGCGACCACGTTTTGCACACTCCTGATCCCGCTGGTCCAAAGCGCCGAGCAATTGATCGCCCTGCGCCTGGTGACCGGCATTGGTGCCGGCGGTGCTGTCTCCGCGGCGTTCCCGATCGCCGCCGAACTGATGCCGGCACAGCACCGCCGCACGTATGGCGCGATCTATGAAATGGCGCTGGCGGCCGCGTTCACAATTGTGCCGTTCCTCGCGTTCCTGCTCGCGGGCAATCCGGAAGCGTTTCGCCTGCTGGCACTCCCCGGCGGGCTGGCGATCACCGTCGTTCCGGTGATGGTATATTTCGTGATCCCCGAGAGCCCGCGCTGGCATCTGGGTCGTGGCCGTCCTCAGGTGGCGGCCGACATCGTCAACGGGATCATCAGGCGGTGCGGCGACACTTTGCCGCCATTGACCATCGATGAACTCGGCGGCCGCCTGAACACCGCGCGCAGACAGTTACCGCCCTATTGGGCACTGTTCGCTCCCGGCCAGCTGCGTTGGACCGTGGTCGGCATTCTCGCGGGAGTTTGCGCCGGCACGGCATATTTCCTGATTTCGGTGCTGCTGCCAAAGGCTTTGGTCGATCAAGGCTCGGCCGTCAGTCTGAGTTTCGGGCTCAGTTCGCTGGTGTTTTTCGCGAGTATCCCGGGCAAGGCCTTCACCGGCTTTCTGATGGAGATCATTGGGCGCCGCTGGACCATCGCCTATGCGCTCGCCGGTTCGCTTCCCGGCATCTTCCTGATGCTGGTGGCGCACGACGCGGGCGAGTATGCGACCGTCGTGATGGTCACCGGCGCTTTGATCACCGGCTTCACCGTGCTGTCCGCGTTTACCGCGACCCGCGTTTATCTCTCCGAGCAGTTCCCGACATCGTTGCGCGGGCGAGGGCACATCTTCGGCGAATCGTTCGGGCGGCTGTTCGCCGGCGTGCTGGCACCATTTCTGATGGAGCCTTACACCGGCTCGGCGACGATCTTCTTCGGCACGATTTTTGTCGTTGTGGCGATTGGCGCCTTCATCCCGCGGGCGTTCGGTCGTGAGACCGTCGGTCAGTTGGAGACCGTCACCGGTGTCAGAGAGGAACTTCGCGTCGCCGCCTGAATTTCGTCACGCCGAAAGCGCGATGAGCCGGCGCAGCGTGGGCCGGGACTGACCGAGAATGTTGCACAGGATGGTGGTGACACCGGCGCCTCGAAGCGCGTCGATTTTGGCCGCGACCTGATCTTGTGTCCCGTACAGCGCGGCTTCGATCCGCGCCTCCGGGCGATCGGTCCAGGCGAGGATGTGGGAACCGGTTGAGGCAGAGGGGTGGTTGGGTGTTCGGGCCGCGTCGATCATGCGTTGGTGACCGATGGCGCGCCGGCGGAACGCGTCCTCGATTTCCGCCGGCGAGTCGCCGATGAAAACGTCGCGGGCGACAGCGATCATGAAGGGATCGAATTTTGTGCCGGTGGCGTCGCGATACGTGGCGATCCGTGCCGCGAGCGTTTCGACCGGTGTGAACTGGTCAAGTAACAATCGGTGGCCTCGCCCGGCCGCCGCTCGGATCGAGGCGTCGCGTCCCGCGCTGACCCAGAGCGGCGGATGCGGCCGTTGAACCGGCGCCGGTTCCAGGATCACGTCATTGAAATTCCAGAACCGGCCGTGATGGGAAAACCGTTCCCGGGAAATCCACGCGCGGGTCATGACCTCGAGCGATTCGGCGAATCGCGCCTCCGCTTCATCCGCGTCCATCGCGAAGCCGTGGAATTCGTTGTGCCGATAACCGCGCCCGATGCCGAGGTCGAGCCGCCCGCCGGACAGCACATCGACCGTCGCGGCCTGCTCGGCCAGCAGCATCGGATTGTGCCACGCCAGCACCATGACGGCCGTGCCAAGCCGCAGCCGCGTGGTGCGTCCGGCGAGCCACGACAGCATGTGTAACGGAGCCGATACCTGACCCCAGCCGGTGAAGTGATGCTCGGTCAGGAAACAGGCGTGGTAGCCGAGGGTTTCGGCCTCCAGCAGGAAGTCCAGATACTCGTTGTAGCCTCTCGCTGGATCGGCCTGCGAGGACTGGGCTCCGCCAAACAGACCGAAACGCATCGATGGTGTTCCTTTGGGTCACTCGTCACCGCCGTCTTCTCGTCACG
This sequence comes from Acetobacteraceae bacterium, assembly GCA_050012615.1. Lineage (GTDB taxonomy): Bacteria > Pseudomonadota > Alphaproteobacteria > Acetobacterales > Acetobacteraceae > Rhodopila. The sequence goes on from JBEKGV010000143.1 coordinate 6,258, forward strand.
GCCCGGCGTCACTTAATCGTCATGGCCCTTCCCCGACAACCAACGTTTCTTCGTACTGTAACACCATCCTGCCCGCCCCGGGATCGCACCGCCGGTCCAGGTGCGACTCTGGTTCTCTGGCTCTCTGGCTCTCTAAATTGAATCCTTACGGCACTGATCGAGGTGTGTGGCCTGGCTCAGATGGTGCACCCGGCAAAGCCAGACTGTGCTCAACCGGGAGCAAGGATTCACCTTGGAGGGCCAGAGAGCCAGAGATCCAGAGTTCTTCAAATCCGGAAAGCCGCGTGACCGCGCCCAATCGTTGATGTAACGTCGCCAGGGAACGGTACCAGCCATGGCAGACACATCGGACCTCTTGCACATCTTTCTCGCCTCCCCCGGCGACGTAGGGGAGGAGCGAGCGTTTGTCCGCCACTTCCTGGAGTCGGTGTTGCCAAAATCCAAATTTCTGCCCCGCCCAATATCCTTCGACGTTGTGAGTTGGGACGATCCCACGTCCTCGACACCGATGCCCGCGCACCTGACCCCGCAGGAGGCGGTGATCCGCTTCAAACGAGCACCGGCCGACTGCGACATCGTGATTGTCATCCTGTGGGGGCGGCTCGGCACGCATCTCGACCCGGCGTCGCTGGTACGGCCGGACGGAAACCGTTTCTTGTCCGGCACGGAATGGGAATACGAAAACGCGTTCAATGCGTCGCCGCGGCCGGACATCCTGGTTTATCAGCGGCTGGATGATCCGCCGATCAATCTCCGCGGTTCGGGCCGGGCAGAAGCGCTTGAACAATTCGACCGCGTGGACGCTTTCGTGGGACGATTCAAAAACGCGGACGGTTCCTGGAAGGGTGGTTTCGCCGGATACAAAGGGTTTGCCGCGTTCAAAAAGAAGCTCGCCAACGATCTGGAGCATCTCGTCGCGGAGCGATTGAGACGCACACCGGCGAGCGCAGGACCTGCCGACCCAGTCCCCGCGCTGCCGCGGGCCGCGGCGGTAGCGACTGTCCCCTTGCCCGATCGCTGTCTCGGCCGGGACGACGACACGAACGCCCTCGTCACTGCCCTGACCGCCGCAAATCCTCACATCGCCGTTCTCGTCCAGGGACCTGGCGGCATCGGCAAGACGACGCTGACGCAGCAGGCCGCCAACGACGACGCGGTCGTCGCCCGGTTTGGCGCGCGCCGCTGGTTCGTGGAACTCGAAACGGCAACGGATCGGGACACCTTCGACACGGCGATCCTTCTGGCACTTGGCCTGGATGCCACCCAGGGTTTCGACCCGGCAATCAGCCGGCTGGCCCAGGAGCGCTCGTTGCTGATATTGGACAATTTGGAAACGCCCTGGAGCGGCGATCAGGTCGCGATTGAGCAGCGCCTCGCGCGTCTCGCCGCCGTGCCGGGCCTGGCGCTGCTTGCCTCGTTCCGCGGCGATGAAGCGGTTGGCGGCGCGCGCTGGTCGCTGCGGCACACGGTGCATCCGTTGTCACCCGACGATGCCAAGACGCTTTTCCTCGATATCGCGCAACAAATCCCCGGCGACGACCCGCATCTGCTCAAACTGCTCGCGGCCCAGGGCGGTGTGCCCCTGGCAATCTGCCTGACCGCACGCCGCGCCGCGCATTACGACAGGCTCGGCGAAGTGTGGACCGAATGGCAGGCGGCCGGAACCGCGTTGGCGCGGCTGCCGGGCGCCATCGAGGGGCGTCTGACCTCGGTGCCGCAATCGATCGAGTTCTCATTGCGATCCCCGCACCTGACCGAGGCGGGCCGCCGCCTGTTCCGCCTTCTGGGTCAGTTGCCCGCGGGTATCGCGGACGACGACCGGCGCGAGCTGTTGGGAGGCGACGCGTTCACCGCCCGAGAACAGGTCCAGGGCGTTGGTTTGGCTTTCATGCGCGCCGGCCGTCTC
>JBEKGV010000144.1:0-8130 GCA_050012615.1 Acetobacteraceae bacterium
GCGAACCTTCAGGTCGTTGAACGGCGGAATGAGATTGTTCATGACCGCGGCATCCCAGGACGCGGTCGGCACGCTCTCGGCGCGAACCCCGGGCTGCGCCGACACGGTTTGCACCTGATCCAGCGGAAGATCCCAGACCACGTCGATATCGCCGGCCTGCAGGGCGGCGATCTTCACGCTCATCTCCGGAATGATCCGCAGCTCGACGCCGTTCAGCTTCGGGAGGCCCGGTTCGAAGTAGTCGGGGTTGCGGGTCATCACCACGCGGTCGCCAGGCGTGTAGCTGACGAATTTGAACGGACCGGTGCCGATCGGGCTGGTCTTGAGCTGGTCCACCAGGTTGCGCGGCGTGATCTTGACCTGGCGGTCGCACATGACGTCCGCGAGGCCGCTGTACGGTATGCTCAGGTCAAACACCACCGTCGCCGCATCCGGCGCCGATACGGCCGCCACCATCCCGTACTGGCTGCGTGATGGGGCGGCGGTAGCCGGATCGAGCAGGCGACGGAACGTCGCGACGACGTCGTCGGCCACCAGCTCCTGGCCGTTGTGAAATTTCACTCCGCGACGCAAGTGAAACGTCCAGCGCGTCAGGTCTTCGCTGGATGACCAGCTTTCGGCCAGATCCGGCTCGATCGAAAGGTCCTCGCGCATGCGGGTCAGGCCGTTGAACACAAGAATGTCGTAGATGTATTCGTCGCCAAGGGTGGTGATCAAAGGATCGAGCGTATTCAGCGAGGTGCTGATCCCTATTCGCAGTACCGATGATGCCGCTCGCGCGGGGTTCGACGTGGCCTGGGCCATCGTCGAAATAGCGATCGAAGACGCGATCAAAGTCCTGCGGGTTACCGGCATTGCCTTGGCTTTCGAAAATTCGCGCGGGTTATTCTCGTGGGCTGAGAGGGCTTGCCGCCGCTGGGTGCCATGCCATGGTTCGGCTAACAGGGCGGAACCGACAGGGTGCGGAGCAAGAACCGCGCCAATCATCGGACAGCTCCGACCGGGCTCTGGCCAACAGCCCGCGCGGCATGCGGACCGCCTGGGCGAACGAAGCTCATCGATCAATAATTACGCAGTCTCCGATACAAGTTTAGCCATGTGATCATAACTCAACCATCACCTTGAGTAAAATTCGAACATATTTGTGATGTCGCGACCGATGCCATGGCGATTTGATTAGAGTTCCATCACATTGATGATTTCTTTCGCATAAACGGTTATCACATCGTTGAGTTGTTCATGCCCGGTGATCCCTGGTGGCCGCACCTCGTTGGTCAGCGGCACAGTTTCGATATAGAACCCTCTCACAATCGATCGGCAGGTGAGAGCGGACAATGCGCTGGGGCGAATTAGGTGGTGAACGGTGTTCCGTGGCTCGAACGGTCGCGGTGATCGGAGATCGCTGGACGTTGCTGATCCTGAGGGATTGCTTCCTGCGCATTCGCCGCTTCGATGATTTCGAGGCGCGGCTCGGCGTCACCCGCCACATCCTGGCCAACCGGCTGCGAAAATTGGTCGCAGAGGGGGTGCTGGCGAAGGTCCCCTATCAGGACCGACCGGTGCGGTACGATTACCGGCTGACACCGAAGGGCCTCGACCTCTACCCGGTGCTGTTGAGCCTCGTGCATTGGGGGGACACCTATACCGCCGGCAAGGCAGGCAGGCCGCTACTGCATCGGCACCTTGCGTGCGGCCAGATGTTCGACCCGGTCACGACCTGCTCGGCATGCGGCGAGGCAATCGATCCACGCCAGGTTCGGGTGTTTCCCGGACCGGGTGCAGGCAGGAAATCGCGTCAGGTGATTGGGCAAGCGGACCCCGCGCCAAAGTAGGCGGGGTGGTAATCGTCGTTGCGCAAGCTGGCTGTACGTGCGGATATCGGTTCTGAAACGGAACTCGAGAGCTGGTACCGTGGTCCATGGGACGCCGAGGGGCTGAACATCTGAACCACACTTGACGGGTTCTATAATAGAACCTACTCTGAGCAAGCCGTCACTGGAAGGACCACGAACCGGTTGGTTTGCCGAACCGACGCATGATCAACCTGCAAACAAACCCGTCGAGGCCTCCGCCAATCACGCATGGGAGTTCAGAATGGAACCCAAACAAGCCACCGTCGCGGTCATTGGCGCGGGCGATTTCATCGGCGGCGCGATTGCGAAGCGGTTCGCCGCGGAAGGGTTCACAACTTTCGTAGGGCGGCGCAACGGCGAGAAGTTGACGCCCTTGCTGCGAGAGGTTGAAGCCGCCGGCGGTCGCGCCCTCGGCCGTTCGCTCGACGCGAGGCAGGAGGCCGACATCACGGCATTCCTGCAAGAAGCGGATCGCGAGGCGCCGCTTGAGGTCTGCATCTTCAACGTCGGCGCGAATGTCAATTTCCCTCTGCTCGACACCACTGAGCGCGTGTTTCGCAAAGTGTGGGAGATGGCCTGCTACTCCGGCTTCCTCGCCGGCCGGGAAGCGGCGCGGCTGATGCTGCCGCGAGGGAAGGGGGCGATCTTTTTCACCGGCGCGACCGCGAGCCTACGAGGCGGCGTCGGTTATGCGGCGTTCGCGGCGGCCAAGTTTGGTTTGCGCGCGGTAGCGCAGAGCGCGGCGCGTGAACTGGGACCGCGGAACATTCACGTCGCGCATCTGGTGATTGACGCCGGCGTCGACACCGCGTGGGTGCGCGAGCGGATCAAGGCTCGCGAGGGCGAAGAGGCGCTGACGAACCTCGAGCCCGGTCGTCTGATGCGGCCTGAGGCAGTCGCGGAAGCGTACTGGCGCTTGTATCAGCAGCCCAGAGATGCCTGGACCTTCGAACAGGAGATCCGTCCCTTTGGCGAAAAGTGGTGATCTCATGAGCAAAGTAGAATTTCACTTCGATTTCGGCAGCCCGAACGCCTATCTCAGTCATCTGGTGATACCGGCGATCGAACAGCGAACGGGGGCGGCATTTGAATACGTGCCGGTGCTTCTGGGCGGCGTGTTCAAACTCACGGGCAACCGCTCGCCGGCGGAAAGCCTTGTCGGGATCAAGAACAAACCCGACTATGAAAAGCTGGAAACGCGGCGCTTCATCGAGCGGCATGGGATCACGAGATTCCGCTCCAATCCATTCTTTCCGGTCAACACGCTGGTAATCATGCGCGCCGCGGTCGCGGCTCGGAAGCTTGGCATCTTCGAGCGTTACGTAGACGAGATTTATCGCCACATGTGGTCGGACCCGAAGAAGCTGGACGATCCCGCCGTGTTGCGGGCGGCGCTTGTCGAGTCCGATTTCGATGCCGAGCGCCTGCTGGAGTTGGCGCGGACCCAGACGGTAAAGGACGAACTTCTCGCCAACACCCAGCGTTCGGTCGACCGCGGAACATTCGGCTCACCCACCTTCTTCGTGGGTGAGCAGATCTTCTTCGGCAAGGACAGGCTCCGCGACGTCGAGGAAGCCTTGAGTGCCGCGACCGGATGAGCGGGACGCTCGTTCTGAAGACGACAAACTCGACCAAAATGAACTGATCGCCGCGCGAGAGACCTGGCGAGAAAGCCAGGCCGCTCGGCGCGGAACGGACGTGGCCGCGCCGTCACCGCGAGATTTTGCCGGTCGGTCGGATATAGAGACTTGCATTATGAAAGGAACTGTCCTATAACTATCGTCATGATAGTTGGAAGTCCATGATCCATGCGCCATACCAGCTTCGAGAGCATGCAATGCCCGGTCGCCCGGAGCCTGGAACGGGTCGGCGAGTGGTGGAGCATCCTCATCCTCCGGGACGCGTTCCTCGGCGCGACCCGCTTTGAGCAGTTCCAGAAAAGCCTCCCGATCGCCCCGACGTCGCTGACGCGACGGCTCAACGCCCTCGTCGGGGCAGGACTGCTGGAGCGACGCCGCTATAGCGAGCGTCCGCCGCGGTTCGAGTACGCGCTGACCGAATGCGGCCGCGATTTCCGCCCTGTACTTTGGGCGCTCGTCGCCTGGGGAAACCGGCAATTCGCACCGGAAGGCGCGAGCGTCGTGATCGTCGACGCGGAAACCGGCGCCCTCGCCGAACCTGTGTTGGTAGACGCGGCCAGCCTCCGCCCGATGACAGGATCGAGGTTCCGCACCGCGGCCGGCCCTGCCGCGAACGAGCAGACCCGCCGGCGTCATGGCGGCCTCGCCGACACCTCCCAAAACGCAGCAGCGGCTCGCCGCATCGGACGGACTCAAGGAGACATCCATGTCTAGCGCCATTCTGACCAAGGAGATCACGGAGGATCTCCCGAAGGTTCCCACTCGACCGGTCCCGAAACGCCTATCGCCGAAGCGGCTGGCTCTGGTGGGCGCGGCGCTCGCCATCCTTGCCGGCGCCGGTTGGTATGGCCACGATTGGTGGACCATCGGGCGTTTCATCGAGAGCACCGATGACGCCTATGTGGGCGGCAACATCACCGCCATCGCCCCGCATGTCGGCGGCTTCATCGCGGAGGTCCTGGTGAGTGACAACCAGTTCGTTAAGTCGGGCCGAACCCTTGTCAGGCTGGACCAACGGGACTTTCAGGCGGCGCTGGACCATGCCGCCGCGGTGGTCGACGCCCGGGTCGCATCCCTCAGCGGGTTACGCGCGCAGTACGTGCTGCAAGAGTCCACGATCCGCCAACGGCAGGCGGATCTCGCCGCCAAAGCGGCACAATTGACCTTCGCCAGCCAGGACGCCGAGAGATACCACAGCCTGGCCCAGACCAGCGCAGGCTCCGTGCAGGATGCGCAACGGTCACAATCGCTTGAACAGCAGGCGCGATCGACGCTACTCGCCGGCGCGGCGGCTTTGGAGGCGGACCGGCAGCAACTCAAGGTGCTGGAAGCGCAAATCGCCGAGGCCGACGCAAGTCTGGCGCAAGCGCGGTCCGACTTGCAGACGGCTAGACTTAACCTCGGATATACCGAGATACGCGCACCGATCGATGGATATGTCGGCAACCGGGCGGCCCAGGTAGGGGCGTATGTAGCGGCGGGTGCGTATCTTATCTCGGTTATCCCGTCCGATGGGCTTTGGGTTGACGCCAATTTCAAGGAAGATCAACTCACCCATATGGCGGATGGCGACGCGGCCACGATCGTCGCGGACGTACTTCCCGGCCACGCCTTCCACGGTCACGTCGCCAGTCTCTCGCCCGGCACCGGTGCGGTGTTCAGCGTCATTCCGGCGGAGAACGCGACCGGGAATTTCACCAAGATCGTGCAGCGTGTGCCGGTTCGTGTCGCGCTGGACGCCGGCGATCCCGCATTGAAGATGCTACGGCCAGGTCTCTCGACCACCGCCGGCGTCGATACGCGGCCAGAGCGGAGGAATGTGCCGTGACCACCGTCGTACCTCGGCCTCCGTCGATCCTGCCCTTCGCGGTCATGTGCGCGGGGATGTTCATGGCACTGCTGGACATTCAGATCGTTGCTTCGTCGCTGCAAAATATCGGTGGCGGACTGTCGGCGGCGCAGGATGAAATCAGTTGGGTGCAGACCTCTTACCTAATCGCCGAGATCATCATGATTCCGCTTTCCGGCTGGCTGTCGCGAGTATTTTCCACGCGCTGGCTGTTCACGTTCTCGGCCGCCGGATTTACCGCCACCAGCATGCTTTGCGGCCTCGCCTGGAATATCCAGAGCATGATTGTGTTCCGCGCACTGCAAGGTTTGCTCGGCGCGTCGATGATACCCACCGTTTTCACCTCCTCGTTTTACTATTTCCAGGGCACGCGACGGGTCTATTCGGCAGCGGTGGTCGGAACGATCGCCTCCATCGCACCCACGCTCGGCCCGGTCATCGGCGGCTGGATTACCGATACGCTCAACTGGCACTGGCTTTTTTACATCAATTTGATACCTGGCATCGCGATCACCTTGCTGGTGCCGGCGATGGTGAAGATCGACGAGCCGGATCCGTCGCTTCTTCGGGGAGCGGACTATCCGGGAATCGTTCTGATGGCGATCGGGCTTGGCACCCTTGAGTACACGCTCGAGGAGGGCACGCGCTGGAACTGGTTCAGCGATTCCACGATCACGACGACCGCCTGGATCGCCGGCATCGCGCTTACGCTGTTCGTGATCCGCAGCCTCAATTATCGCAACCCCGTGGTCGATCTGCGAGCGCTCGGAAACCGCAATTTCGCGCTTGGCTGCCTGCTGTCGTTCGTCACCGGCGTCGGCATTTTCACCACGATCTATCTCACGCCGCTGTTCCTTGGTTACGTCCGGGGATTCAGCGCGTGGCAGACCGGCACGGCGATTTTCTCGACCGGGGTCGCCTCGCTGATCGGCACGCCAGTTTACATCATCCTCGCGCGTAAATTCGATACAAGATGGTTGATGATGTTCGGGATGGCGTGCTTCGCCCTCGCGATGTGGAGTTTCAGCTTCATCACCCATGAGTGGAGTGCTGCGGAACTTCTGGTGCCGCAGATCTTGCGCGGTTTTCCCCAGGTCTTCGCCGTCGCGCCCAGCGTTAATCTCGGACTGGGCAGCCTTCCGCCGGAGCGGCTGAAATACGCCAGCGGGCTGTTCAATATGATGCGCAATCTGGGCGGGGCCGTCGGGATCGCGGTCAGCGCGGCGATCATCAACGACCAAACCAACCTGCACTTCCAGCACATCGCGAGCCACCTGACTCCCGCCAATCTGCCGATGGAGCGGCTGCTTCAGGGGATGTCCGATCGCTATGGCGTCCTTCCCGGCGGATCGGTGATCGGACATCAGGCGGCCCTCGAACAGCTATGGAACCTTGCCTATCGCGAGGCTTCGACGCTGGCCTTCGCCGATGCGTTTCGAGCGATCATGCTGGCGTTCATCGCCGCGACACTGCTCGTCCCGCTGCTGCGCAAGGTGGCCGCGCCGATGCCGGTTCGGTCTGGCGGGCACTGAGCTTACCTCAAGCCGGCACAGTCGTATTCCTTGACGCGTCATTTGTGCTTAAAATGAGTCAATCATGGACATGCTACGGGCCCTGGGGACTTTCATTCGCATCGTCGAAACCGGCTCGTTTTCGGCTGTCGCGAGAGAGACCAATACCACCCCCTCGGCCGTGACCCGCCTGGTGGGACAACTCGAGGAGCACTTCAGGGTCCGGTTGTTCCACCGCACCACGCGTCATCTAAGCCTGACTGAAGATGGCCAGGATCTGCTCGACCAGGCCCGCCCCATCGTCGATGCGGCGTCCGAACTGGAAGATGCGGTTGGCCACCAGCGGACCGCGCCGACAGGACGGGTTCGGGTTGGCATGGCATCAGGCGCCGCCCGGTTGATCACCGCGGGGCTGGCGGACTTGCTTAGCCGCTACCCCGGCTTGTCGGTGGAATTCGTCGTCCGGGAGCAGCCTGGAGACCTGATCGAGGACCGGCTGGACCTGGCGATGAGGCTAGGACGGCCGACGGATGCATCCCTTGTCGCCCGGTCGGTCGGTGCATTCGGGCGCGCACTGGTCGCCGCGCCCTATTATCTGGAGCGACGGGGTGCTCCCGCGTCACTCGCCGCCCTGCGCGAGCATACCTGCATTGTGCTAGAAGTCGGACCGGCCAGCGCGACCTGGCGCTTTCTGGGGCCGGACGGCCCGCATGACATTGAGGTGGCCGCTTCCTTCAGCACCAACAATGCCGAGGTGGTCCGCCAGTTCGTCCTGGCCGGACATGGCATCGCGCTGCTGCCCGAACCCCAGGTGCTCGACGACATCCTGGGTGGCCGGCTGTATCGCTTGCTGCCGGATTATCCGACCGAGCAAACCCAGGTGTTCCTGGTTTACCCCTCGCGCCGTCATCTGGCTCCGCGTACGCGGGTCGTGATCGACTTTCTGGTCGAACGGTTAAGCGCTGTCGCGGCTCGGCTCGCCGACGAGCGAGTGTGGGGAGAGCACGAGACGGTCTGGCTGGTCTGACCCTCATCTGTGTGAAATCCACACAAATGTTGTTTCCAGATACATAATTAACGCCACGTACTTGCAAGACTACATCACGGCTCACCGCAGCAATACGCCGGAGCCATGACATGACCGCCATTTCGAACACTTTCAGGCCACACACCGCACGGATTCACCAGGGCATCACGCACCCATGGCGGGACATCGGCATGGGGCTGGCCGTCGTCACGATTATCGCGAGCATGTCCGCTCTGGGCGCCCAGGAACA